>PXAI01000226.1 GCA_003567135.1 Balneolia bacterium
AAGGCCGCCGCATACGCCAAAGATCATTGTGTCTGAAAGGGATTTTGTAAGTCGTGCCATATCGGTATTCCGTTGCATAATGGTTTGTATTTGATCCGTATTGTTAGCTGAACAATACGGCTTTATCCCGCCTGAGGTTGCATTGAAGCGGATAATAAAAATATCCCGAATGATTAACTAAAGGATTTTCTGGCTGGTAATGGTTAGCAAGGCGCTGTTGTAGATATTCAATACATTGCGTCTCCAGAACAGCGCGTTTCGCATTTATTCATTTTCGACCGCGCGCAGGCCGTTATCCTCAATTTTTATTTTCCCCTCTTTCAGCAATCCGCCGGCAGCGGCTTTGAACACTTTTTTGCTCATCTCAAGCCGCTCTTTAACTTCCTCGGGCCGGCTCTTATCGTGCAAATCCAGAAAACCTCCGGCATCCAGAATGGCATCCATCAGCACATCTTTTGAAGCGCGAACCTGCTGATAGCCCGGCCGCCGAAGCGTGAGGTCAAGCCGCTGATCATCGCGAATCCGCTGGATATATCCCGTTGTTTTCATCGGCACCTTTATCCGTTTCATGAGATCGCTGGCATAGAGCATTCCGGTGTGCGTTTGGTTTACCGCACAGAGATAGCCGATTTCAGTTTGGCGAAAAACCAGTAGCTCCACTTCCTGATTCGGGCTGAACTGGTCGGATGTCTCCTGAAGAAATTTGTCGATTCGCATACTTCCGGCAACCCGGCCTGAGAGCGTATCCACAAAAACGTAAATGGCTGCGTATTCGCCTTTTTTCAGCGTGTGCGACTGATGCGCGTGGGGAATCAGCAAGTCCTTGGCGAGTCCCCAGTCGGCGAATGCGCCCATTGGACCGGCAGCCTTAACGCGCAGGATATCGCACTGGCCCGCCTGAACAAACGGCGGCGTAAGCGTTGCGGTGAGATGGCCCTCGTAATCATGAAAAATAAACGCGTTTACGGTGTCGCCTTCAGCAAGCTCTGCTCCGGCTTCTTTTTCGGACAGAAATGCGGCGCCGGCTTCGGTTTCAATTTGGTAGCCGTTGGGAATTTTTCGGGAGATTCGGTGCTCTTTGGTAACGCCAACCGAACCGGAAATGGAATTGCTCATAATTTGTCAGGATGTAATTTTTAATGCGTTCAAGGTACGCAAAAATCATCCCTCTTTCACGTAAACCGTTTTCACATTCACGAATTCCCGAATGCCGAAATGCGATAATTCGCGCCCGAAACCGGATTCCCGGATGCCGCCAAACGGAAGCCTCGGATCCGACTTGACGAACTCGTTCACAAAACAGCATCCCGCCTCAAGTTTTTCCGCGGCGATTTTCTCGCCTTTTTTGGTGTCGGATGTGAATACCGCAGCTCCGAGACCGTATATCGTTTGATTCGCCAGCTCAATCGCCTCATCCTCATTTTTTGCTTTGATGATGGCCGCCACAGGGCCAAAAAGCTCTTCATCAAACGCCGGCATTCCGGGTTTAACGTCAGATAAAACGGTAGAAGGATACCACGCGCCGGGCTTATCGGGTACTTCGCCGCCCAAATGAAGCTTCGCGCCTTTTTCGATACTCTTTGTAACCTGCTTATGAAGCGTATCCCGAAGATCTTCACGAGCCATCGGGCCAAAGTCTGATGAATCATCAAAAGGATCGCCGTGCTTTTTTGAGCGCATTCCGCTGATCATCTTTTCCAGAAATGCATCATAATTTTTTTCGGTCACGATAAACCGCTTGGCGGCAACACAGCTTTGGCCGCCGTTAATGAGCCGGCTCGTTACGCACGCATCCACAGTTTTATCAAGCGGGGCGTCATCCAGAATCAGGTAGGGATCGCTGCCACCGAGCTCGAGCACGCATTTTTTGAGATTGCGGCCTGCCGTTTCCGCAACGGCCTTTCCGGCGCGCGTGCTTCCGGTAAGCGTAACGGCCGCAATTCGTTTATCTGAAATGATGTCGTTTGCCGTATCGTTATCTGCGAAAACGAGGCTGAAAACATTTTCAGGGAATCCGGCTTTTTTGAAGAGGTATTGAATCAACCGGGCGCAACCGGGCACGTTCGGCGCGTGTTTCAGCACGACCGTATTTCCTGCCATCAGCGCGGGAGCTGAAAACCGGAATACCTGCCAGTAGGGGAAGTTCCACGGCATAATCGCAAGAACCGGCCCCAGCGGATTCCATCTTACGTAACTGCGATCCGCGTCGCTTTCCAGGGAAAGATTTTTCAGAAAGGATTCGCCGTTTTCCGCGTAATACCGGCATACCGTTGCGCATTTCTCCACTTCGGCAACGCTTTCACGTAGCACTTTTCCCATCTCAGTAGTGGCCATCCGCGCGAGTTCGGCTTTATTTTCCTCAAGCAGATCAGCAATCCTGTTCAACAGTTTCGCCCGCTCGGGGAAAGATTTCAGTTTCCAGGATTTATACGCCAAATGGCTGTTTTCGAGAATATCTTCCACTTCAGCCTTAGTGTGATTTTCGTACGATTTCAGCTCCGAGCCGTCAGCCGGATTGATTAGTGTGTTGCTCATGTTAATCCCCTTTTGCTTAAAAAAAATTCGAATCAGCGAAGTCCACGCTGCAGGTGCCGTTCGGTGAAATAGCGATCCGGAATTTCTTCATCGAAACTTCGTTCGCTCCAGACCAGCTCGGTTCGGCGGTTATTTTTCAGATCCCGCATCACCATTTTGTCGGGACGCCAGATGCCATCACGAACTTCATTGTATTCAGAAGCCGTCAGCTCCTTGATCTGATCACCCCCATAAAAATATTCTGATTTCAGCAGGATAAACCTATCGGGATCAATGTGGTAAATGATTCGGTCGTACTGGCTCTCGGTCTTCGGGATCGCCTCTATTCGTATGATTTCACCGGTATCCTCTAAAAGTTCAAAGTCGAAATCGTCAGGATCCTGGTTGCCAAGGTCTTCGTAGGTAAAATCGCTGCCCATAAACCGTTCAGTTCGCTGACTCCCCGAAATGCTCTGCGTTCGGCCAAGCGCCGGAAGATACAGAAGCTGCAAAGTGTTGCCGTCTTCGGTGATACTCAGCAAGCCGGTTCCGCGTACATCCGCCGGACTGTTAAAAACAGCGAGGCTTTTGTCCTCGTCATCTGCAGAAAACGTGTACATCGTCAGATTACGGGTGCGCACCCGGTCGCGGCTGTCGATGATCCGCATTTCCATCGTGCTGGTTTCGTACGTAATCGTTTTACGCTGGGCGTCGACCTGATCGAAAATTTCACGGCCGCGATCGGAATCCTCCGAAAATATTTCGACCGGATAGATTAGCAGCAGTGCTGCGGTAATCAGAAAGGTAATTTGCTTAATCATTATCTGTTGTTGGAGAATGGATTGTTTGATTAAACAAACGCTTATTGCACTGATTTCATTTCAAATTTAATCCAGCGCGACCGGCACTCCGGTTTCCTGAATGAAAATAAACGCGTTGTAGCGCGCGGGCATAACGGTCTGTACATAATTTCCGGATTCCTGTGCCGGATTGTACACCACGCCAATTGCACGATGCGGCAGAACGCTGCTGAGCGCATTATTCAGCGATTCGTTGTCAAAAACGAGGATAAAATCATCCTGGCGGGCTGATCCGGCGAGGTATTCGAAACTGCCTTCGCGGGGTTCTGGAATTTCCATTTCTTCCATTGGAGCTTCCCACTGACTTCCCGCCAGCACAGTTCCGGCTCTGGTTCCGAATCCGATAGCGAACACGTTTTCCTCGCCGTAGCGTACTCTCGAAAGCTGCCCGATATTTTCCATACCGCCGCGACTCATTTCCGTGGCGCGCGCATCACCTACGTGCGTGTTGTGTGCCCAAACTACCGCGCCGGCATCGTCGTTGCGCCATTCCAGCAGAGCGTTCAGCGTATATTTGAAGTGTCGCACGCGTTCGTTCCAGGATTCGGCGCCGCGCTGGATCATCCCGCGGTAGTGCATATCTCCGTTTCTAACCACCTGAGCGTTCATCATCAGGTAAAACTCAGTTTTGGGGTCAATTTCATGTTCTGTGCTTTCTATAACGGCGATCATTTCCCGGATTTCCGCCGCGCAGTGTTCGCCGGTTTGCGCTACCGTTTGAACATACCGGATGTGATCGCGGTTAAAACGGATCAGGCAGTCCAGCGGCTCGCCGACCGCATCGGCAAAACGTGTGTCAATCTGGGAGGTAATCCGGATAATTTCATCGATAGAATCCCAGAATGAGTAGACATCCATCCCGTAAAAACCGGCGCGTTCATCTTCCGGCAGCTCATCGTTAAATGCGCGCATCCACTCGGCCAGATCGAGAATCACCTCGTTATTCCACATCCATGCCGGCCAGCGGTTTCGGAATGGCTTCAGCGCTTCTTTCGCGCTTTCCGCAGCGCCGGGCAGGTTTCGTACGTATTTATTGACTTCCCAGGAAGAGGTCCAGTCGCCCTCAACCAAAACCGTCCGCACGCCGTGATTCCGGATCAGCTCTTTGGTGAGTTCTGCTCTGACTTCATAATACTCTGCGGTGCCGTGGGTCGATTCGCCCAGCAGGATAATTCTTCGCTCTCCGGCAGTTGAAGCAAGGTTTCTGAGCGATTCATCCGATAATGCTGTACCGTGATCGGATATCGCCTGAATAATTTCATCATTATTTTGAGCGGTGGCGTTTTGACTAAAAATGACCATCATCAGCCACAGAGCAGCAAGTGAAAGCGTGCAGAGTTTGCCGGATAAATTCATAAAAAAAGCTTTGGGATTAATAAATAGCATCCTGAGATACGGGAAGCGCTTTGAAAGATAAAAATCTGCCATTATGATAAAAATTAACCGATTGGCGGTTCAATTATTTTACAAGTAAGATAATTGATGAGATTTTTGCGATATTTGGTCTGTCTGAGTTATCAAAACACAATTACATTACATGGATAAGGGTCTGCTCGTTCTTGGAGGCAGCAGCGATATTGCCCGTTCAACTGCCCGCGAATTTGCAGAAAGGGGATTTGACCTGGTACTTGCCGGCAGAAATACCAGGGAGCTGAAGAAAGATTGCGATGATTTCACTGTTCGGTACGGAATTCGTGCAGAAGTGCGTGAGCTGGATATTCTGAACACCGATCCGGATGATTTTTTTTCTGATGAAGAATCCGTTCCGGCATACACACTTTTTGCCATCGGCGAACTTGGAAGCCAGGAAACCGATCAGCAGAATTCGGATAGGATAAGGCAAATTCTGGATGTTAACTTTTCGGCTTCGGTTCCTTTTCTCGAAAAAATCGCGGGAATCTATGAAAACCGGAAACAGGGCTCGCTGATGGTGATCGGCTCCGTGGCCGGAGATCGTGGCCGCTCGAGCAATTATCTGTACGGAAGTGCAAAAGCAGGACTTGAAGCATGGGCTTCCGGAGCAAGAAATCGCCTGGCAAAAAGCGGTGCTCACGTGCTGACTATAAAGCCGGGTTTCGTAAAAACCAGTATGACCGAAAATCTTGAATTACCTGGTGCGCTGACCGTTTCTCCGGAACGTGTGGCAAAATCTGTATTTCGTGCTTGTATGAAAAAAAAGAACGTGGTGTACATCCCCTGGTTTTGGTGGGGAATTATGGGCATCATAAAAAACATTCCTGAAAGAGTGTTTAAAAAACTGTCGCTATAACTTGCTATGAGTAAACTTGCGCTTTTCGATTTTGACGGAACAATCAGTTCCCAGGATAGCTTTGGGCATATCCTGCAGGTATCTTTTCCGCGCTCGAGGTACGCGCTCGGACTGCTTAAACTCTGGCCGGTTTTGCTGGCGTATAAACTTGGCCTGTACTCCAATGAAAAAGCGAAACAGCACGTGCTGCGGTTCTTTTTCGGCGGAATGTCAGAAGCCGATTTCAACACACTTTGTGAAAAATATGCCCGAAAACATCTTTCGGAAATTATACGCCCGGAGGCGCTGGAAGCTCTGAAAAAGCATAAAGAAAACAACGACAGAGTAGTGATTGTTTCTGCATCTATTGAAAACTGGCTTCAGCCTTTTGCCGCTGAGCACGGCGCTGAGCTAATCGCGACGAAAATGGAAGTAGAAAACGGGAAAATCACCGGAAACCTGTCCGGGCCGAACTGCTACGGTTCAGAAAAAGTGAAGCGACTGAGAAAGCATCTGCAGATTTCGGATTATGATGAAATTTACGCCTACGGCGACTCCCCCGGCGATAAGGAAATGCTGGCTATTGCACATCATCCGAATTACCGGCCGTTCAGAGGATAAAAAAATACCCGGCTAACACGTGTGCATCAACCGGGTACTCCCCCTCTTGGATAGACGTCTGTAGAAAACGTCAGCATTAATCTTAACCTACTGGACGGTACCACTCGGAATAGACCTGATGAAAGGCCAGAAACCGGGTGCGCCCTCCGAACCAGCTCCAGATGATCTCTCTTGGTAATAATGTGGGATGGCTTGAAGCCAAAGCTTTATATGATGAAAAAGGATAGGTGCGATAATCGGCGGTAACGCCATATTTTTTTGCCAGAGTGTGGATATCGAATACCAGATTGGTTAGGTCGGTATCACGCTGAACCGGGAAAACCTGCAGCGACCCCGAAATGATGCTGATCTGATCCTCATCCCAGATTCCGTCAAGGCGTAGTTTGAGGGTTTCTGAGATGCGTTCAGCGAGTGATGCCTGATCGTGGTTTTCGTCGCAGCGAACGAGAACGTCGATGCGTCCGGGTAAAAGGCAGTAAGCGTGTGTTTGGGCAAAATCCTGAAGATAAACTCTCCATATATTCAGGAAGGCAAACATGGCCGTTCTGGATTTGAATATATCCCCCCGGGAGCGAATCTGAATATGCCAGAATTCAGTAGTTGAGCGAGTTGTTGACTTGGTTTTCATATCGTATTCGGTTTGATTCATTTACCAGGTCAATACACGAGAATCAAAATCCTTACAAACTTTTTTGACTTTTTTTCAGAAACCTCGAAAAAAGTTCAAAAAAACGGCGCTCAGGTGATCTGGGAGGCGTTATCGATATTTGCGGGACATCACAATTATAAGGGGGGTGATGATTGCAGTCGGGGCGAGCCACGCGATCCAGGCCGGATCGGTTGTAATATTTGTGACCAGAAAAGCGGTAATTGCGGCAATGGTAGCGCCCATCATCATCCCAAGATGTCCCCTGATTCGATCTTTGCCTGTTGAGCCGCCCTCACGAATTCGGCTGAGTTCACCCAGGGCAAAAAATCCTCCAAGCCCTCCAAAAACTATGAGGATAACACCAAAGTCGCTTCCGTTTATCATAGAAATGATGCCAATTACGATCATTATTACGGATGTGATACCCATCAGCAGAGAACTTGTTTTTTCCTGCCAGCCGGGCGTTCCTTTTCGGTTGACGGCCAGCCTCCAGCCGGTGAACATCATGTAAAAGCTAAAAATCCCGATGAGCAGAAGAAACAGATTCGGGCGGATGATCGTCATTGGAATGGTAGTGAGAAAAACGGTGGTCATGCCGATTACAAACGTATTTCCGCTGTAGATGTGTACCTTGTGACTGCCGCCGACTGTTTTCGTCCAGATAGCCACAAATGAAGCAAACAGTGCCGCAAAACCGCCGATGATGTGGATTGTGAGCAAGGTTGAGTAGAGCATAGGAGAGGATTAAAATTATTTTCAGCGTTCAGTACGGTTAAATGGATTCCGGCTCAAAATGTTTCAACCGGTTACTCCCCCTTCATCACCCTGAAATCTTCTTCATTGTATTCAGGTGGCTGGGTAAACAGGCTTACCAGAATTGTGATGAAAAGCGCGGAGAAAAATCCGGGGATGAGTTCGTAGGCGAGGGCGTGAAGGTAATCGGTGAGGCGCCAGATTATGGTAACGGACGCCCCGGTTATCAGGCCGGCGATGATGCCCTGTGCGGTGGTGCGTTTCCAGTAGAGCGCAAGAATGGCGGTAGGGCCAAGCGCGGCGCCGAGTCCGGCCCAGGCGAATAATACGAGCCAGAAAACGAGATCCTCAGCCATGAATCCGATTACCAGCGCCATGATCACCAGAAATAAAACGACGCTCCGGCTGAGGAGAACCAGCGTTTTTTGCGGCACCTCCTGTCCGGCGCAGATCATCTTTTCGTACACATCACGAACCACGCTTGAGGCCGCGACCAGAAGCTGAGAATCTGCGGATGACATTATCGCGGCGAAAATAGAGGCGAGAATCACGCCGAACAATATGGGGTGAAGGTATTCGTAGGCGAGCGCCGGAAAGAGATTTTCGGTGTCTTCGCCCGGCAGCATTGAGATTTCCGGAAAATAAACGCGGCCGGCCAGTCCGATAAACAGCGCGCCCCAGGCCATCAGCACGTTCCACACGGTTCCGGTGATGCAGGCAACGCGAAGCTGTTTTTCGTCGTCGATGGAAAGATAGCGGGAGATGATGTGCGGATTACCGGGCGAACCGAGTCCGATAGCGAGCAGCCCGATTCCCGCTCCGAGTCCGATGGCGGCAGGATCAATCAGTGTGGCATCGAGCAGGGCAAGTTCCGAAACAACGGCCTGCC
The DNA here is from genome assembly GCA_003567135.1 of Balneolia bacterium. Taxonomy (GTDB): domain Bacteria; phylum Bacteroidota; class Rhodothermia; order Balneolales; family Cyclonatronaceae; genus PXAI01. The sequence continues at coordinate 8,535 of PXAI01000226.1, forward strand.
ATCCGCCCAGATCCGAAATGACGATCACAGGCAGAATAACCAGCGCGAGGAGCATCAGAACGGCCTGGAGCATGTCGGTGAGGGATACGGCGAGAAAACCGCCAACCATCGTGTAGAGCATGACGATTACGGCTGTGATAAGAATTCCGGTAACCGGACTCAGGTTGAATCCGGATGCAAACGCCTTGCCACCCGCCACAAACTGCGAGGAGACATACGCCACCATAAATATGATGATGATGACCACCAGCAAAACGCGGATCAGGTTGGCGTGCGAGCCGAAGCGTTCCGCAAAAAAATCGGGAATAGTGATGCAGTCTTTTGCGCCGGCGTATCTTCTGAGGCGCCGCGCGAAATAAAGAAACAGAAAAACCTCCACGATGATGTAACCCGCAACGGCCCAAACCGCCTGCGCGCCGGTGCTCCACGCCATGCCGGTAACGCCCAGAAGCAGCCAAGCACTCCGACCCGAAACCACCGCCGACAAAGCCACTACAAAGCGGTTGATTTTGCGCCCGCCAATAAAATACTCGCTGATTCCCTGCGACGAAAACCGAGAAGCATATACGCCGATACCGATTATAAGCAGCAAATATGCCACAAATGCCGCCACCGCCTGATAGTTGACGGTCAATTCGGTAAGCAGCTGTTCCTCCATCAGGTTTTCTCAAGTTTAACGAGAACGATGGACAAAATGATGATCAGCATCGGCAGCCCGAAGAGCATAAGCGTAAGTAATGACATGCAGCGGAATATTGGTTTATGGATACTGACGGAAAAAGGAAAGTTTTGGTAAAAAAATCAAGTAGTGTGGTTAGTTAATTGTCTTAATATGTGTATTGGAAAAGGTATAAATCACGGAGAATCAAATCTGTAGGTGCAGGGCATGGCCTGCACCTACAGATTTGGTAATCAAGAAAATCATGGTCAGGGTGAATTATTTAAAATAAAATAGTGTTGTTCATCACGAATGTTTTTAACTTTGAGTCAGTTTCTGACTACGAGTCATTTTTTTAAAACGCATGAGCAGTAAATCACGTAAAGAACGCGAAAAAGAGCAGCGCCGGGAGCAGATTCTCGATGCGGCCGAACAGATCTTCATTGAGAAGGGGCTGGAATCAGTCCGTATGGACGAAGTGGCTGAAAAAGCTGAACTCAGCAAGGGAACGCTTTATCTCTACTTTAAAAACAAGAACGAAGTAGCTTTGGGCGTGTACATCCGCGGATTAATGGTCATTCACCAGATCATGGCAGATGAGTTGGCTAACCCCGGAACGGGCATGGAGCTGATGAAACGTATGGTTCAGGTGTTTTTCCGTTTCAGCGATGAGCATCCGCACCATTTTAGTTTACTGGTTTATTTTGAAAGTGCAGGAATTGATACGCTGGAAGAACTGAAAAACACGCGTACCATGAACATGTGCAACGAGTTAGGGGCTAAGCTTCACCAGTATATAAGGCGTGCCATTCAGATCGGAATTCAGGATGGAAGCATCCGCCCGGATGTAGGTATTGACAGCACTGCTATTCAGATTCTGGCTTCCATCCGCGGACTAATTCAACTTTCCAGTTTTCATGAGCGCGGCGTGTTCATGGCTCCAATGCTGGATAGTCTTGGCGTGGGCATTCAGCGGCTGATCGACGATTACTTCAAATTTTTGCTGCTCGCGCTAAGTCCGGATAAAAATGACCGGAAGTCATAAAATTTTGAAACAACTCAACACTACGTGCGTAGAGCACCCTCATAATCTTATCAAAACAGAACTCAGATTCTAATTATTGACATGGGAAAAACCCAAATTATAGTAATAGCACTTTTAATCGCGCTTATTCCTGCCGCAGCTTTATCACAGCAGACAATCGAAGGACAGGATCAGCTTACCATTTCTCTTGAGGAAGCGATTGAAATCGCGCTGGTAAACAATCACATGCTCCGCAGAGGTGCGCTGGATATCGAAACTGCAGACGCTCAAATCCGTGAGGCCTGGGGACAGGTTTATCCTCAGGTATCATTTGGCGGAAACTACACCAGAAACGTGCGATCCCCCGATCCTTTTGCCGGTTCAGATGCCGGCAGTTTTTTTGAGGGACTCGGCGCAATCGAGTGGCTGGCGTTTAACGAACGCGCCCGAACCGACGGCGATCCATCCACAGATCCGATCCCCTTTGATGAATTCATGGACCGGCAGCAGCAAGGTTATCAGGAAGCCGGCGTTTCCGTGCCGGGCAGCGGCGATAACATCTTCGCAGTGGACAATCAGTTTCAGTTTGGGCTGTCGGTATCACAGGCGCTGTATAACGGAAGCGCGTTTGCCGCCATTCGCGGGGCGCGTCAGCTTCGTGAGGTAAACGAAGATCAGCTCAGGCGCGAAGAGCACGAGGTGGTTAACCAGATCACCGAAACGTTTTACGGAGCGCTGCTTACTCAGGAGCAAACCAGAGTTTTACGCACCAGCGCAGAGCGTCTCAGGCGCACCGTTGAGGAAATCAACATTTCAGTTCGTGAAGGCGTTTTATCGAAATTCGACCGCACGAGCGCTGAAGTTGAGCTGGTAAACCTGGAAACGCAGCTGATCGAAGCCGAAAATCAGGCGCGAATTGCAGTGAGAGGACTTGCGCTTCAGCTCGGTATTCCGATCCGCACCGCTCTTGAACTGCGCGGCGAACTGGCGTATGACGATTCCATGACGCCCGACATGCTCGATGCCGATGAAGCCTACATACTCGCCAAATCACAACGTCCGGATGTAAGCCAGGCGAACAATGCCATCGACCTGCTGCGCGTACAGCGGAACATTACCCGCTCGCGCCATTTTCCGGTAGTCAGCGCATTTGCTGATTACGCCTATCTCGGAAACGTGCCGGATAATCGTCAGGTCATAAATCAGGTTCAGGGGCAGGATTTCACCTACGAAACCTCAAACCGCGGATTTTTCAATGACGCGTACTGGGATCAGTCATTTGCCGTGGGAATCCGCATGAACTGGAGCATTTTTACAGGATTTCAAACCCGCCGCCAGATCCAGCAAAATACAATCGCAATCCGCCAGGCTCAGATTGATTACGATTTTCTCGAAAATGCGATCTATCTCGAGATAGATCAGGCTATTCGTGATCTGGAAACAGCCTATCGCAGGATTATGAGCCAGCAGCGAAACATTGAGCAGGCCGAACTTAACTACGAGTTTTCCCGTACCCGCCTGAGAGAAGGGGTCGGCACTCCGCTTGAGGAGCGTCAGGCTTCATCGCTGCTCGATCAGAGTAAACTCAACTACCTGGCGGCAGTTTACGATTTTGTAACCGCGAAAAGCCGCTATGAAAAAGCAATCGGCACACCCATCCAAAACAGATTTTAATCAGCTTACTGAACACTATTAAGAACATGAAAAACAGATTTAACATTATTATTCTCCTGATGGCTACGGCAATGCTGGCGTCGGCCTGTGAAAACGGCGAAGAAACGGAGGCAAACGGTAATCAGGATCGTGTGCGGCAGGTGGCCGTTGAGACGATAACCGTTGAGCGCGATTCGTTTGAGGATTTCATCCGCGTGAGTGGCGTGATCGAAGCGCTCGAAGACGCCGTGGTTTCATCTGAAGCCTCAGGACGCATTCTGGAAATTGCTGATCTGGGTTCATCGTTTCAGCGTGGCCAGGTAGTGGCACGGCTCGATGACCGCGCGGTCAGAGCGGGATATCAGGCCGCAAAAACGGCGTACGAGCTGGCCGACGATACGTTCAACCGGCTGAATGCGCTCTACGCAGATTCCATCATCAGCACGCAGGATTTCAACAATGCGCGCGCCCAGCGTGATCAGGCCAAAGCTCAGCTTGAGCAGGCCGAAAAGCAGCTGGAGGATACCCGAATCGTGGCACCGTTCAGCGGACGCGTTGAGGAGCGGATGGTTCGCACGGGAGAGCTTATCAATCCCGGAATGCCTGTTTTTAGACTTGTAAACACAAACCGTGTACGCGCTGCTGCCGGAATTCCGGAGCGTTTTTCGAATGACATCAGGGAAGGAACGCCGGTTCGTCTGGTCAACCGCACCAACGGAACCATGGAGCGGAGTTCAAGCATCACGTTTTCAGGGAATGTGGTTGATCCCGATACCAGGACGTACAAAATCGAGGCAGAGTTTTCGAATCCGGAAGGCATCATCAAGCCTGAAATGGTCGTTGATATGCACGTACTCAGAAGAACGATTGAGGATGCGCTGATCATACCAAGAACCGCGATTGTGCGGGATGAAGAGGGCGCCAGCGTATTTGTGGTGCGCGAGGAAGACGGACGAAAACTGGCGCGGCTGGTTAGCATTCGTACCGGCGACGCATCCGGAGCTTTTATCGAAATTACCGAAGGCCTGAGTGACGGTGACGAAGTGGTCGTCTCGGGGATGAACAATTTATCTGCGGGGGATCGTGTGAACGTGCTGAGAAACCGTTCGAGCGAGCGCTTTACCACAGATGTTCAGGAAACAAATGCCAACCGAATTACCTATTAATACAGAGGCGAAATCAGGCCTGATATGAAATTAACCGAAATTACGCTTAAGAACAGAACGGTGGTGGTAGCCCTCGCGATCATACTCGTGATGGCCGGTTTTTACAGCTACAGCACCATCCCCAAAGAATCCAATCCGCAGGTTGATATTCCGGTATTTATCGTAACGACCATCTATCCCGGAATCAGCCCGACTGATATGGAGGCGCTTGTTACGCAGCCGATTGAGCGGGAACTGCAGGGGATTAACGGAGTGACGGATATCCGCTCAACGACGCTCGAAAGCGTGAGCAGCGTGGTGGTCGAGTTTGATCTGGATGTGCCCAACAGCGAAGCGAGCCAGCGTGTGCGCGAACGTGTGGATATCGCCCGGGCAGATCTCCCGCCGGATGTGGAGGAACCAATCATTCTGGAAATCGATCTGGATGATCTCATGCCGGTGCTTACCGTAAACCTCGCCGCGGATTATCCGCTGACCCGCCTCACCGAAGTGGCTGAACGCCTCCAGGATGAGCTCGAAACCGTAAGCGGTGTCCGCGAAGTGGAGATGATCGGTCAGACAGAACGCGAAGTTCAGGTAAATGTGGATATTGCCAAATTAAACGGCTACGGACTCACATTCGGACATCTCGTAAATGCCATCCAGAATCAGAATCTGACCATTCCCGGTGGTACGATCGACATCGACCGCATGAGTTATCTCGTTCGGGTTAGCGGCGAGTTTGATGATCCGCTTGAAATCAACGATTTGGTTGTTGCCAGGCCGATGGGGGAAGGCCCGCAGGGTCCGGGTCTGGTTTACATGAGGGATGTGGCCGAGGTGATATTCGGGTTTAAAGAACGCGAAAGTTTTTCCAGGCTTCGCGCGTATAAAGTGGATGAAGGCGGACGGATGGTTGAGGTAGATGATGCCGATATTCAGGATTTGCAGGTGATCAGCCTTAACCTGAAAAAGCGTCCCGGACTGAATATTCTGGAAACAGCACAGGAGGTGTATGATCTTCTCGAAGAATATGCGCTTCCAACGGGAACGAGTGTGATTATTACGGGGGATCAGAGCGAGGATGTTGTTCAGCTGATTTCTGATCTTGAAAACAGCATCATCAGCGGGATGCTTTTTGTAATTCTGGTGCTGGTCTTTTTCCTGGGTGTTCGAAACGCGCTGCTCGTAGGAACGGCGGTGCCGCTATCTATTTTGGTAGGATTTATCGTGCTGCTGGCACTGGGTTACACCGCCAACTTTATCATCCTGTTCAGCCTCATTATCGCGCTTGGCCTTTTGGTGGATAATTCGATTGTGGTCGTGGAGAATATCTACCGGTACCGCGAGCTGGGCTATGAACGGTTCGATGCCGCCAAACGCGGCGCGGATGAAGTCGGTTACGCGCTGATTGCGGCCACATCCACACTGCTTGCGGCGTTTATCCCCATGACCTTCTGGCCGGGTGTAATCGGTCAGTTTATGGGATATCTGCCCCTCACGCTGATCATTGTTCTGATCTGTTCGCTCTTTATCGCGCTTGTGATTTATCCGGTGCTTACCGGATATCTGGTTCGATTGGATACCGAAGAGAAAAAGAAAAAACCGGCTTTCGTAAAAGGAATTCTGATCGGGCTTCTGCTATTGGCGATGATTTCCGTTGGTGCCGCAAACTGGATTACGCTGGTGGTTTCTCTGCTCGTGGTGATCTTCTTTGTGGGCAGTTACAAGCTGATTATCAAGCCGGCTTCGAAAGGATTCAATGAGAAAACGATGCCGCAGATTCTCGAAATCTACGAGTCGTTTCTGAAATGGATGCTCTGGCGTGATTATACCGTCAGTCTTGCAATGCTTCGCAACACACTTGCACTGGGTTCCATTGCCGGAGGCGCGCTGCTTGCGATCCTCGGAGGGCTCTTTTCTCTTTTTTCACCATTTGGTTCAATCATTGCGATGGCCGGCGGAGCTCTGGCCGTGTTCGGGATTATCCTGTCGCTGCTTCACTCGCTTGAGGCCATTTATCGCGGTGGATTTTACTCCATTCTGGCCGGTATAGCGCTCGTTGCACTTGTCAGCACGATACTGTTTGTTGTTTCACTTGGAAACACCGTGGAGCCGCTCGTCTGGATGGTGCTTCTGGCACTTCCCGCAATCATGATTGTAGTTGGACTGATCGGGATGCTGCTCAGCGGCGGACGACCGCTATTCCTAACCGACAACCGCGCGCTGCTGCTCAACAGCGTAATGGGGGTTTTTATCGGGATTTTTGCCCTCAACGCGATTATCCCAACCGGGCAGGAATTTTTCCCATCTACTGATCCGAGTTCAATTGTTATTGATCTGGAAGGGCCGATCGGGATGAATGTGTATGCGAGTAACGAAATTGCGCAGGAAGTTCAGAACCGCATTTACAAGCTGATTGATGAAGACCCGAAAGTGAAGGCGAACATCGAAATCGTGCAGACAAGCGTGGGCGTTGCCGGAGACGTCTTTTTCGGAGGATCGCCGCAGCCGAGCCCTGAACTTTCGCGGATTAACATCAACCTGGTTGATTACGGCGATCGTGTGGAATCATCCGCCAAAACAATGACCAAAATCAGGCAGGCGGTGGGCGAAATTCCCGATATGATCGTCAAAATTGAGGGTGAGCAGCAGGGTCCGCCAACCGGGCCTCCGGTAAATATTGAGGTTTCCGGTGAGGATTTCGATGAGATTGTTAGAATCAGCAGAGAGATTACGCAGATTCTGAACGATGCGGCATCATCCGGCGATATTCCCGGTTTGGTTGACATCAGAAATAACGTCAGCGGGGGGCTTCCCGAATACCGCGTCCGTATTGATTACGAAAAAGCGAGCCGTCTCGGCCTCAGTGTTGCTGATATCGCACAGACCATCCGGATTGCCAATAACGGCCTTGAGACGAGCAAATGGCGCGACGGCGAGGATGAGTACGATATCGTGGTGAGATTGCGTCCCGAAGACAGGCAGGATCTGGAAAGCCTGAGAAACCTGAATGTAAGTGGACAGGGCGGGCCGCCGGTGCCGCTGGTAACCGTTGCAGATTTTGAGGAGGGAACCGGACTCGGCTCGATCATCAGGCTGAATTTACGCAGAACCGCCACTGTAGTTGGCGAGGCCGCGCCGGGCTTCAGCGGACCTGAAGTACTAGCCAGCGCACAGGCTGAACTGGCCGAATACCGCGAAAATCTTCCGGTTGGCTACACCATGGAATACACCGGCGAAAGTGATGATCAGGAGGAAGCATTCGGATTCCTGACTACCGCGCTGCTGGTTGGCTTCGCGCTCATTTTTCTTGTGATGCTCGCCAAGTTCAACAGCTTTGTTTCACCGATGATTATCATGATCGCCGTGGGCCTCAGCCTGATCGGTGTACTGCTCGGCCTGCTGCTCACCCGGACACCGTTTGGATTGATGACCTTCATCGGAATCATCTCCCTTGCCGGAATTGTGTGCGTGAACAACGTGGTACTGCTGGATTACGTAAAACAGCTGACCGAAGCAGGTAAAGCCAAGAAGGATGCCATCGTGGAAGCGGGACTCATCCGTTTCCGTCCTGTACTGCTCACCGCGCTCACGACCATCCTCGGTCTTGTGCCGCTCACGTTCGGAATCAACATCGACTTCGTGAATCTGTTCGTGAACTTCGATCCGAATTTCCAGCTGGGATCAGACAGCACGGCATTCTGGGGCCCGATGGGAATCGCGATTATCAGCGGATTATCCTTCGCCACCTTCCTGACGCTCGTCGTGGTGCCGGTACTCTACTCCGCGTTTGATTCCGTAGCCATCCGCGTCGGCCGCAAATTCACCGGCGAATGAAACTGTAACTGAAACCTACAAGGGAATTTATTCCCACTATCAAAGCCAGAAGCCATCCCTTGACGGGGATGGCTTTTTTTGGTGGGGGGGGTATCGTTTCGATTTTCTTCTGAAATTTTTTTAGTAATTGTCCGATATAAGCACTTTCTGTAGTTACCAACTGCAGAAATGTATCGAGGCACTGCACAAATAAATGTTTTATTTGATCAAAAGTATCTCAGTTCTAATGCTTATCAATTACCTTGAATAATACTTTTAATACAATCAATTATTCGTGAAAATCTTTCCCCACGGGTCTCGAAATTGAGATTGCCATAGATAGCCTCCTGCATTACTCTATTTTGCGATACATTTTTAAGCTGATCTACTAAATAGGGTTTTACGTCGGACGGCGCGTTCGCTATCGTTTCAACTATATTAATGTTATTGTCCATAACATAGATGATGTCTTCAAAATCGTGGCTGGTTCGTGGATCTTTGGCTCCTCTACTTTCGAAAGCCTCAAATTTTGATGCCAGAAAATAGGGCAATGGGAGTACGTAAATAATGTGATTTCCTATTTCAACAGTTTCTTTTCGTGCAAATCCGGGAGCAAACCAGGGGTTTGCAGGCGCCCATCCAATTGATTTTGTATTCATTACATCAACCAGAGTATCATCATATCTAAAGCGGCATATAACGGTATCTTGTGATGATTGCATAAAGCCTTTTTTAGTTAGTCGTACCCGTATGTTTTCCAGCTGATTGACTGTTGCAATAGATAAACTGATATCGATGTCTTTGGTTGGCCTGACGTCTTCAGCTGCAGGGTTATCGATGTAGAGGCTTACCACTGCACCACCCACATATACTACATCATTATTGAGTTCTTTCAGAGCTTCGGCAACTTTTGAAATTACCCTTCTGTTAAAGTCGGTATTTTTTTCCATAGCCTGTCTTTAAGTGCATTAATGGCAAGGTTCCGTTCCCTTGCTCTGCCTATTCGCATAGCATCAGTAAGAGCAAGCAATTCGTGAAGTTTGGGGTCCTTCTGACAAGCCAGAGGAACTGATGGATGCAGAGGTTCTATAGCCTGACCACGCACCGTACCATTTGCATATGGCCATACGATCTGTTCCTCGCTCATGATTTGTTTCGCAAGAGGTGGTGCTGACCAAGCCGTGGGCATACCCCGAACCAAAGATCCAGGATGTTGTGGGTAAACATACTTTAAACCAAATTCCAGAAAATCGAGCAGAGAGGAAATCATGACCTCTTTTTTGTCGGGACTTATCAATCCGGCCAGCGCAGAGCGTTTGAGGCTTTCAGTTACTTCACTACCGCTGATTTTCAGTTCCTGAGCTAAGTCCTTCATCAGCCAGGGCTGATCTTCTTTGGCGACGATTTTTAATAATATGACTATATCATGTGGTCGCATACAAAGTGTTTTTTGTGATTTCTGAAGTAATATAGTCAAAATTTTTAAATTCGCGAATCGCGAAGCACGAATTAAATAATGAAACCAGATTCATAATTCCTTCAAAGCATATATCAATCTGTTATTCAGTATTTTTTGAATAGTAAGCTTCTGATTTACCGAGAATATAGCAACCCACGAAAGCCCCGCACCCCATCCCCCACAATTCCGTATCTTACACCGGAATGAAAACCCCGTGCCGTTACGTTTCTAAAACTCATCTTTCAAACGCATCTTTGTAAATGTCCAAATTTAATCTTGTTTCGCCGCATCCGCCGGCCGGGGATCAGCCCGCTGCTATAAAATCGCTCAAAACCGGACTGGATAACGGGGATAAATTTCAGACGCTGCTCGGGATTACGGGTTCGGGGAAAACACGCACGATTGCCTCGGTTATTGAGCAGGTCAATAAGCCCACGCTGGTGATGAGCCACAACAAAACGCTGGCGGCGCAGCTTTACCGCGAATTTAGCGATTTTTTTCCCGAAAACTGCGTCGAGTTTTTCATCAGCTACTACGATTATTATCAGCCGGAAGCCTACATCGTTTCGTCGGATAAGTACATTGAGAAGGATCTCTCCATCAATGATGAAATTCAGCGTTTGCGACTGCGCGCCACGAGTTCGCTGCTTTCGGGACGCCGCGATGTCATTATTGTGGCTTCAGTAAGCTGTATTTATGGTATTGGTTCGCCATCGGAATACGCCAAGCTGATCATCCCGCTTGAAGTCGGCAATGAGATTCCGCGCAACAAGCTGCTGTACGATTTTGTGGATCTGCATTACATCCGAAGCGATCACGATTTTCGCCGCGCCACCTTTCGAGTTCGGGGCGATGTGGTTGATATCATCCCCGCATATTCCGAGCACGCCCTGAAAATCGAGTTCTGGGGAGAGGAAATTGAGCGCATGTCCATTTTTGATCCCGATACGGGCGATCACATCGAGGATGTGGATACGTTTACGGTCTATCCCGCATCGCATTACGTAACGAGTAAGGGGCGTCTGGAAGAGGCGATTCGAGGCATTGAGGATGAAATGGACTGGCGCTTGGATGTGCTTCGATCCGAGGAAAAATTTCTGGAAGCGCAACGGCTTGAACAGCGTACCACGTTTGATCTCGAAATGATCAAGGAGATCGGGTACTGTGCCGGAATCGAGAATTATTCGCGCTATCTGGCCGGCCGCAAACCCGGCGAGCGCCCTTACTGCCTGATGGATTACTTCCCGGATGATTATCTGATCGTAATGGATGAAAGTCATCAGTCCGTTCCGCAGATTGAGGCGATGTACGGCGGTGACCGGAGCCGGAAAATGAACCTGGTTGAACACGGATTCCGGCTGCCCTCCGCGCTGGATAATCGTCCGCTAACGTTCAATGAGTGGGAAACGATGATCAATCAGTGCATTTTTGTGAGCGCGACCCCGGCAAATTATGAGCTGGAACAGAGCGGCG
>PXAI01000119.1 GCA_003567135.1 Balneolia bacterium
GGCCTTTCAATTGTGAAGAAAAATGTCGATAGTGTAGGAGGAAAGGTTTGGGTTAAATCAGAAAAAGATAAAGGGAGTACCTTTTACTTTACAATTCCCCACAGGTTAAAATCGTAGGAGGTTTTATGAAAAAGGTTAAGATTTTGCTGGTTGAAGATAATGAAGGCGACATACTGCTTACAAAAGAAGCGTTTGAGGAAGCGAGAATAATCAATGACCTGAGCGTGGCAAAAAACGGAAAGGAGGCGCTTGATTACATCTTCAGAAGAGGAAGATATACAGATGCAGAGAAACCCGACCTGATCTTGCTGGACATCAATCTTCCCGTAAAAAGTGGCCACGAGGTGCTTGCCGAGATAAAAAACCATCCTGATACCAAGCGAATCCCGGTTGTGATGCTCACCACTTCCGACTCAAAAAAGGATATTGAAAAGGCATACGGAAATTATGCCAACTGCTACATCTCAAAACCGGTTGAGATAGAAAATTTTATGGAAGCGATGCAGAAAGTGGAAGATTTCTGGTTTCAGCTGGTCAAGCTTGCCGGGGAATAAAAGAAGCGGAACCGGAGGCTGTGCCTGCTCCGGTTCCGCTTTAGAAAAAACTAAACGTTTTTAGCGTTTATCAGTCGGTGGTACCCCATGAGAACTGGGCGGTATCACCTTCTGAAAATACATCAGAGGTGTAGAGCGAGTTGCCGAGGTCGAACTCGAGCCAGCCTTCGTCATCTACAAATCCGGCTACGATTTCGAAATATCCTGATCCGCCTGTGATCTCAAGATCAACAATTACCCCAACGGCAGTTTTGCTGCTGCTTGAGTTTTCAAGATCCATATCACCTCCGCCAAAAACGGAGTAAAACGCAAAGCCACCGCCTCCTGATTCACATCCTTCGCCTTCGTAGCAAAAGAAAATGCCCTGCTCGCCTTCGGCTTGCAGATCAAAATCATCAGAACCCGGGTTTACCGCAATTACGGCAATCACATCCGGATCGTCGTTACTTGATGAGCTGTCGTCGGAGCATGCTGAAAAAAGGATCAGACCCGAAAGCAAAAGCAGGAGAATGGTAGCAATATTGAAGTTTTTCATATAAAAATTGAGTTATTGGTATTGATAGTTGAAACAGACCTGATGAATTCACAAAATTCCCATATTGGCCTGTAATGATAAAGTTGAAGGCGAGAATATATACATTAAATACAATAATAACACATTGGTTTGAATCTATTTAACAGCAGGGTAATGGAAACAAGAGGTTATATATTGATTATGGATTTCGGTCTGTTGATTATCGGGGGATAGAAGAGTTCCGGGTTTCGGGTTGCGCGTTTCGTGGATTTTTGAACTCAAATATCTTTGCCCCGAAGCCGTCATCCGCGCTGGAGGCAATTAATAATCGGAGTCATTCAAAACAGGGAACCAACTCCAACCCAATCTTCCGGAATGATTTTGGCCGAATGGTGTTATACTATTCACAAACAATCCACCTGAAAAATAAAACAGCTTATTATGAATAACCTGCCGGCTCCCAATGTGAAAGACCGCCAGATGGGCTACGCGCTGCTTCGGTTTATACTTGGTATCAACATGCTTACGCGAAGCCTCGTGCGGCTTCCTGATGTGGACGCGTTTGCCTCCGGAATGGCGGACGGTTTTGCGGATACGTTTCTTCCGGCGCCGTTTGTTTACCTGTTTGCCTGGATAATTGTCATTACCGAAACCATCGTCGGAATACTGCTGATCATCGGCTGGAAAACCCGCTGGGCGCTTCTGGCAATGGGCCTGCTGATGGCCAGTCTCGCCTTCGGCCAAATCCTCCAGCAAAACTTCGGCACCGTGGCCAACATCCTCATCTACGCCATCGCCGTATCCCTGCTCCTCTTCAAAAGTGAATACGATTTCTTTGGGATTGATAAAGGCTTTCGGGACTAAGTACTGAAGGTTTGGAAACCGTGAACTCATAAACAGAGGAGCGGCTGAAGTCCCCTTTAAATGAGTGGTGAAAATTCTGTTAACGTGTTCCGGGTGATTGATTTGTGGTGTTTATAAACTACCATGATTTGTTTAAGTATGTTTGCCTATATTTGGCGGCCATTATTATCTATACTTAATCAATATTTGAACATCATGAATAAACATTTACAGTCAATTATCATTATAATAGCAGCCGGATTTCTTGCTGCATCATGCGGATCTTCGCTTCCCGCGGTGGAAACCACAGCTAAAATGGAATGGGAGTACGAGCTGAGGTATTATCAGCAGTCTGAATTTCCATTCGCAAATCAGGCTTTTATGTCAGATGATGGCAGCGCTATTGCCGTAATTTCACCCCGCGGATTTGAGTCGATTGACGCACAGGGCGGTACTGCACGTATTTCAGGAGACAGAAGCCGGATCTTTCAGGTTTTTGTTGAAACGACACGAGGCGAAGAAGCCATCAATATGGATAAGGTAAACTTTGTATATGTACCTCATCTCAACGCTGTACTGGAATTTAACTATGGCCGCCGCGATGAATCTGTAAGCCTGATCAGCCTTGAAACAGGCGAAGCTTTATGGGTAAATGAAGATATTCGCTGGAGCCTTGAGCGTTACCAAACGGCAACCCGTGCTATTGGCAGGGGATTGGGGACATTGAGCGGTGCTGTTGCGGGTGAGGCCGCATCAGAACTTCTTTTTGCCGAAGTTTTTGTTCAGGATATAACTTATCTGATACCTGAAGACAATGCACTTCTGATAAAAACACTGGACGGCATGGCGAAGGTTAACCTTGAAACGGGTGAAACCGAATGGACCACAACGGGACTCAGAGGCGGTGTGGCAGCCATGATGTATCACGAAGATACAAACAGCATTGTTTTTGTGAACAGCGATGGCAACTTCAGGGTTGAAGGCCTTCAGTTTACCAAACAGCTTGCTCGTATAGACCTCGAAACAGGTGAACTGCTCTGGACATCCAATTACAACGGGGATCTGCGCCATAAAGTAAACGGAATTGGTGACTGGGATGATCGCGAGCTTGATATCAGGCTGATGGGTGATTATGTAATCCTGAACTTTCTGAACCTTGAAGTTTACAGTATTGAAACGGGCGAGGAAGTTTGGAGAACAACTACCAGCGGCGACAGAATGCTGGATCTTTTTGCGCCGGAAGGTCAGGTTATGAATTTCTTTGCTTTTCCGATTTCCGATGGAGAAGTAGTTTACCGCGTGAAGCACGGAAATGTCGGCCTCTCAGGTATCGATGTGGAAATGGAAGCCTTTGTGTTAGCTACCGGCGAGCGGCTTTGGGAAACCGGAAGACTTAGCCGGAATGACAATGTCGTTACAATGGAACTGGTGGATGATTTAATCGTTCTCGGTTTTCAGGGCGACGGTTCGCGTGAAGGCATGATGGCATTAAACCGGGAAACCGGCGACAAAGTCTGGCAGTATGAAACCGGAAGAACCGGAATTACCAGACACTTTATGATGAACGGAGATGATCTGTGGGCCGTAAGAGGCGACAGGATCTATATTATGAATCCGTTTGATGGTACCGTAAAGCGCCATTTTGATATGCCGGAAGAACTCGGCCGCATTCAGGATGTAGCCCGGATGAACAATAATCTGGTACTGCTGGGCAGAGCCGGAATTGCCATGGTTGACATGAACTCAGGTGAGGTTGTTAACAAGTCTGTGGCCCCACGCACCAGCCGGATCCATTTATCGGGCGACAGATTAGTTACAAGAGGCCTTCCGAATGACCCAACATCCAATGTTCACGTAATCAGCCCGACAGGTAACGTAATTGGTTCGTTAAGAGGCGCAGGCAACAGAAGAGCACTCTTCATTTCTCCCCAGGCTGATGCCATCTATGAACTGAGAGACGGAAAAGTACGCCGATACGCAGTTAACTGATCTGTTAGAAACAGCCTCAGTAAAGCTCAGTATCTGAATTACAAATGCCGGACGGTTTTTATCGTCCGGCATTATTTTTGTCTGATAAGTTTCGCTTTATCTAATAAAGCTGATTCGGGCTTTCATAGCCGTTGATAATTAGCAATGGGATTTGGAATTAGAATGGATTATTGATTACGGTCTATTGATTAATCGCTTTGGATATTGGGGCAATCAGCAGGGGCGAAAAATTTTTCGCCCCTACCTTCGCCCCATATTATGCGGGATGCCGATTCGGGCCATTCATGCCCACAGGGCATAATCCCACCGCAATCAAACCCCGCGAGTCCAGCCCATTTTGAATTATCCATCCGTCGAAGGACGGACCAGTTTTTGAATTTTGAATTCCCTTCTCTTCCAATTCAGAATTCTCTCATTCTGAATTCTGAATTCCTCCCCGATTTTCACACTAATTTCATACCTTTCGGCAAAGACTGTAATCCAACTGCGTATTTCACTGATTTGATTTTTTGATATGAACATCACCACACTACAGGCCTGGAAAAAGATGGCTGAAAAGGGGCTGAAGGATAAGCCGCTGGAATCGCTGATTTTTGAGACGCCCGAAGGCATTTTGATGAAGCCGCTCTACACGTCGGCGGATGTAAGTGATGAGGAGATGCCGCCGGGCATGGAGCCGTTTACGCGCGGGCCGTATCCGACCATGTACACGCAGCGGCCGTGGACAATCCGCCAGTACGCCGGATTTTCAACCGCTGAAGAATCGAATGCGTTTTACCGCAAAGCGCTCGCGGCGGGCCAGCGCGGACTCAGCGTGGCGTTTGATCTGGCCACGCACCGGGGCTACGATTCAGATCATCCCCGGGTTGAGGGCGATGTCGGCAAAGCGGGCGTGGCCGTGGATTCCGTCGAGGATATGAAAATTCTGTTTGACGGCATCCCGCTGGATAAAATGTCAGTATCCATGACGATGAACGGCGCGGTGCTTCCGGTTCTGGCCAGCTACATTGTGGCGGCCGA
>PXAI01000356.1 GCA_003567135.1 Balneolia bacterium
CAAAGCCGTGAAGGATGTCGAGACAAAAGTAAAGTCTAAGTTTAATAAAGCGGAAGACGAGCTTGAGGATAACGTATCAGAACTGGTACACAAACTCGGAGTCCCCACCCGCGATGAGATTTAAGAACTGACTTCGCATGTTGAAAAACTTGCCAAAAAAGTGGAAACACTATCCAAAAAAGTAGAGGCAAACGCGGACAAGAAGTAAGCCCTTCCCCGCACTTCTATTAAAAGACGCCCCGGTTAACGCCGGGGTGTTTTTTTTGTGCTTAATATTTTTTTAAATCTGCCAACGTGGTAACTTCTTCAGCCCTTTAAAACCTGAAACTTAAATTTTTATAAAGCTATGAAACTTAAAATTGCCTCTCTGTTCATAATCGCAACTCTGTTTTTAAGCGGATGCTATCATGCCCGTGTAACAACCGGCGCCGAAATGTCAGCTCACGTAGTAGAGAATACATTCGCCAGCGGATTCATCTTTGGGCTGGTGCCACCTAATGTGGTAAACGTAGCATCTGAGTGCACCAACGGTGTAGCACAGGTTGAAACGCGCCTTTCATTTGTGAACATGCTGGTAGCCAACCTCACTATGGGAATCTATACCCCGATGCACATCAAAGTTACCTGTGCCGCCGGTTCCCGCGCAGATGCAGAAGTAAACACTGAACACGAAATCCGAATAGCCGCAGACGCCACCGAAGAGGACTATCAAAACGCTCTCCGCGAAGCCGCCGAAAAATCGCTAAATCTGAAAATGCCGGTAAATATTGTGAATAAATAGAGAATATCGCTCCGCTCAAGTATTGAGTACGTCGGCTGACGCACAAGTTTTGAGTGATGAGTTTGTTCTTTGCAGACTCTAACCCGACGATTGGCGATCTGCGACGTGCGATAGGGATGGATTCGAATATTTGATGATTTGAAGATTCAGCAGTTCACGAAACGAGCGTCGGCAGGTCGGTGATGTCGATTAACGATGTGTAATTCATTTCGGATTCAAAAATAATCGACGGTCGCAGAACTTGCTCCGGCTGGAGCAACACGTCTGTAACACACGCGGAGAACGTGTATATAAAAATAGCCCGAGCTAATTTGGTGCCAACGAAAACTATCGTGCCGAAGGCCCCGAAAAAATCGTTGGAACAAAAACCCTCCGAGAGTTCCGAATCCCCAGGGTGGCGAAATAAAAAAACTGTAGGGGCGAAAAATTTTTCGCCCCTACAGATCGCGCCAATATCCAAAATAATCAACAGACCGTAATCAATATCCATCTAAAAAACGCAACTATTCTGTCTCCCCTAAAGAAATAATCGCATATTTCGTACATTGATTCCTGATAACGTGATAATCGGTTTATTCCAGTTTTTAAATCAGGTATTTCTATGAGAAAGATTTTAGCAGGTGTGTTTTTGTTAATTCTGGCGGGTTGCGGTTCGCAGAATATTGTTACCAATCTGTTCAGTTCGTCGCATCCGTATGCGGCCGAGTTTCCGGTTATGGCCGAAACTACGGAGCTCTTTCAGCCGGGTGAGCCGGTTTTGTGGAATGCGGAAAGCCTGCGCGAAAACAAGCAGCGGATGGAGCGTGAAGATCCGGATGCCATCCTCCTGAAAAACCGTTTTAATCAGCTGGGCAGGCACTATTTGCAGCTTGATCCGCCTACAATTATTGATAAGCCGCAGATTCACGCTGAACAGACGCCCAACGATTATGTGAGTATGGGCATGTACTGGTGGCCAAATCCGCGGACATCAGACGGCCTGCCCTATGTTCGTCGTGACGGCGAGGCCAACCCTGAGGCCGAAAAGCTGGATTATCCCAAACTGGCTATCTTTTCTGCGGGAACCACGACCCTGGCGCAGGCCTGGTATTTTACGGGAAATGAAGATTACGCTGAACGCGCCTACACCTATCTCAATACCTGGTTTTGCGAGCCTGAAACGAGGATGAATCCTCATTTACGTTTTTCGCAGGGCGTGCCGGGACGCCACGAAGGCCGGGGCAGCGGGATCATCGACACCTATCATTTTACGGAACTTCTGGACGCGATTTATCTCTTGCAGAACAACGACAGCTGGCCGGCTGAAACGCTGAATCCGTGTCTCCAAAACTGGTTTACGGATCTGCTCGACTGGATGCTCACCTCAGACCTTGGCCGTGATGAGGTCAATGCGCGGAACAATCACGGAACCTGGTACGATGCGCAGGTTGTGGCTTATGCAACGTTTGTCGGGAAAAACGATCTGGCGCGGCACGTGCTTGAAAACTCTGTTCCCGGCAGAATTGATCGTCATATCAACATTGAAGGAAGACAGCCTCGCGAGATGTCGAGGACCAAGGGCGTGGAGTACAGCATGTACAACCTGGAGGCGTATCACGTGCTGGTTCGTTACGGGAGATTGTACGATATCCATCTGCTCGGGCGCGAAACGTCGAGATCGGCGGGACTTCTGGGCGCGGTGAATTACATGAATGAGATTGTGCTGAATCAGGACGCCTCACAAAATCACCGACAGAACTGGATCGTCGAGCGATCCAGAATGCTGCAGGAAACGGCGCGCATCCCCAGAGCCGATTTTGACCGCTATGTGAGCCGGCTCCACCGCAAACTTGCCGGACAATCATTTGAGGTTATCGATTAAATGATGATAATTTCGGATTCAAGCGTATCATCCAAAACATCCCCCTAAACCCGGTTTTATCGGATTATGAAAACGCATGAGTGTCCGTCGTGTGCGATGGACGTCCCCAAAAAAGATGAAACGTGTCCTGTTTGCGGCTATGAATTTCCGCGCCAGAAAAAGAGCACCATTATTGCCGCGTGGATCATGGTTATACTTTTACTGCTTTATCTCGTCTTTTAACCCGGCTCTGGTTGTCATCGCATCGGATTCTGCGTATCTTTGAGCTTACCAATCGAAAGGTTGGGGGTGCTTGCAACTGCGAGCTGAGATCATACCCCAAAGACCTGATCCGGATAATACCGGCGTAGGGAAACCTTGAGCAGGATTTGGCCGCTGTTTGCGGCTTAATTTGACTGATCAAAAGGGCACATCTCACAAGCACCTCCGATAATTTTAAGCATAAATTACTGGAGGATCATGCGTAAACATGGTACAATCCGGCCGATAATCCGCACTGTTTTACCGGCCATTTTATTAATATTCGCTTTTTCAGGCGCAGAGGCTACGACGGCTTCACAACCTGATCAAACCGAAAGAGAATCGGTCTCTGAAACCGTTCAGCTGACCGCAACCGGAGTAATCCGGGATAACCGAACCCGTGAACCGCTGCCCGGCGCAACCGTTATGCAGCGCGGAACGGACATCGGCACAACTACCGAATCAAACGGACGCTTCACGATCCAACTGAGCCGCGATGTGGCTTCTGAAATCGTCGTCCGCTATCTGGGCTACGAAACCCGCAGAATCAATCTGGACACCAGAGGTTTTGAGGATATCACGATTTATCTGTCATCTACTGCATTTGTGGGGGATGATGTGGTCGTTACCGGCCAGCGGGTGGATGCCAATTCGCCGGTTACGTTCACGAATGTCTCGCGCGAGCAGATTGAAGATGTGAATCTCGGGCAGGATCTCCCGGTTCTGCTGGAAATGAGCCCCTCGGTTGTGGCCACCTCTGATGCCGGTGCCGGAATTGGGTACACCGGCATTCGCATTCGCGGCGTTGACCCCACGCGGATTAACGTTACGGTAAACGGAATTCCGCTTAACGACGCTGAATCACACGGCGTTTTCTGGGTGAATATGCCCGACTTTTCCTCATCCGTTGAGAGTCTTCAGATTCAGCGTGGCGTGGGCACATCGGTAAACGGCGCGCCTGCGTTCGGAGCCAGCGTTAACGTTCAGACAACGGGGCTTCGTCAGGATGCCTATGGCTCGGTGACCAATTCCTTCGGCAGTTACAACACGCGTAAGCACAATCTGGAGGTCGGAACCGGACTTCTTGATAACGGCTGGGCATTCGACGGACGCCTCTCGATGATCAAATCCGACGGATACATCGACCGCGCGTTTTCGGATTTATCATCCTACTACCTTTCTGCCGGGCATTACGGCGAGCGCAGCTTTTTCCGTTTTAACGTAATCAGCGGAAGGGAGCAGACGTATCAGGCGTGGAACGGCGTGCCCGAAGAAATGCTGGGGATCAACCGCAGATTCAACGAATTTGATTACGAAAACCAGACCGACAACTATCGTCAGGATCACTATCAGGCGCATTATTCGTACCGGTTCAGCCCGACGTTTTTGGCGAATCTTTCGCTGCACTACACCTACGGTCGCGGATATTACGAAGAGTTTCGTGATAATGACCGCCTCAGTAGCTACAATATTGATCCGGTGGAAGTTGGCGGAGAGACCATTGACCGGTCTGACCTGATTCGGCGCCGCTGGCTGGATAATCACTTTTACGGTTTCGTGTTTTCAACGGAATATGCGCAGGACCGCCTGAACCTTACCGTGGGCGGAGGCTACAACGAATACGACGGAGATCATTTCGGGGAGGTTATCTGGGCGCGGTTTGCCGGAGATTCAGACATCCGTGAGAGATATTACGATAACAACGGTTTCAAAACCGACGGCAATTTTTACGCAAAAGTGAACTACGAAATCGCTCCGGGTCTTATCGGTTATGCGGATGCGCAGGTTCGCAGGATTTACTACGAGTTTCTGGGATTTGATCGTGATCTGCGTAACGTAACTCAGGATGATGAGCTCTGGTTCTTCAATCCAAAAGCGGGGCTTGTGTATCACCTGAATGAAAATAATCGGGTGTACGGCTCATTTGGCGTGGCTGGTAAAGAGCCGGCGCGCCGCGAGTACACGCGCTCCACACCGGATAATCGTCCGGGACGGGAAACGCTGTACAACTTCGAAGCAGGATATCGCGGTGAATTC
>PXAI01000256.1 GCA_003567135.1 Balneolia bacterium
AGCTCCTCTGAACCAACGCGGGCAATCACCGCGCTGTCGTCGTCATCGCGGTCGGATGTACAGGAAACATAAAACAGCCCTGCGAACAGGGCTGCAATAAGAATCAGCGATTTACTGAATCCGGCGTTTTTCATTGGTCACGCTGTGATAATATTGCTTCAAGTCGTTCCGGCCGCGGCGTTACGCGATACTGATCGCGCAGGCTCTGAACCCATTCTTCTTCCAGAATCGGCTGATAAACAGAAACAACCTGCATAAACGCCTCTTCAAACTCCATTCTGCGCGGTTCCATGATTTCAGCAAGATAGAGGATGGTATCTCTGTTGCGGTATTCAAAAACATCGGTGAATTCACCCGGCTCGAGACCCTGAAGGTGATCGAACGGGAAGCTGTCGAGGCTGTTGATGGTATCGGTTCTGAGTATCAAACCGTCAACGGCGGCGCGAATGCTGTCGATGGGAAGGCCGTGATTTACGATCGTGCGCGCATCGTGCAGTCTTTCTTCGCTGTCCGCGCTGAGGCGGTAGAAACGGTAACGTGTACCGAAGCGGAAATCATCGCGGTTTTCATCAAAAATATTTCTGAGCGCGGTGGTGTCCTGCATGGAACGTGTCCACACAGAATCTTCCGTAATTTTGAAAACGGCCAGTCCTTCGTGATAGGTTTGGCTGAGCTGATCAAATTCCGGGAATACGCGTTTGGTTACATCCACCACGATCTTTTCAGCCATCGCATTTTTGTAATCATTCAGATATGTATGGCGATACTGCTTGTTTCGGCGGCCTTCCACTTTCTCTTCCACAAACTCAACAAAATGCTGCAGGGGATAGGTTACACCGTCAATCGTATAAAAAGGCTCATAAAGCAGTTCTTCCGGCCAGGGGATGTCACCAAAATCGGTTGAGCTGTGCGCCTGAACAAAGTTATCGAATGAATCGTATGTTTCGCTGTGAACGCGCTCGTTGGCGTTTTGGCGAACGGATTTGTGGACGCTGGCTTTATTTTCCCGGTATCTCGGCAGGTTGCGCAGGCGCTCGTACAACTCCTCACGCAGATGCTGCTCATCGCGGTAAGTACGAATGGAATCGAGGCGCACGATATGAATTCCGTACTCACTTTCAAACGGCTCGCTGATTTCGCCCGGTTCCGTTACTTCGTTGATTTTCCGGATAAAACGGGGTTCGAAACGGCTCTCATCAATCCAGCCGATTTCGCCTTCACGGTTTTTGGAATCGGTATCCATGGTGTATTCAACTACCGCATCCGCCCAGCTCATCCCATCTGAAATGGCGGTGAAAGCTTCCTGCGCTTTTTCACGGGAACGGTCGGGTGAAACATTCTGGCCTCGTGTCTGGAAGAAAATGTGCGAAAACTTTCGCTGTGGAACCGTTTCACGGCGATCCTCAACTTTTAGAATATGCATTCCGAAACTGGTTCTGAACGGCATGGAAACGGAATCAACCGGTGTATTATAAGCGACATCCTCAAAAGGCTTAACGGCCCAGCCGCCGCTGATGTAGCCCAGGTCACCGCCAACGGTACGGCCCATCTGGCGGGATGATACCCGTTCAGAAATATCCTCAAAAGATTCCTCGCCGCTCAGGTAAAGGTCACGGGCTTCGGTAAGTCTGTTGTAGGCATCGAGCGTGTCGGATGGCGTTGCGTTTTCCTGCAGGGTGATGAGCATGTGCGTAACCCTGATCTCCTTTTTACTGCGATCAACCAGCTCATCAAGCAACTCATCACGGATTTTATTTTCCAGCCAGAAAGGGTAGACGCTCTGCATCTGATAATTCTTCAGTTCCTGCTGGATTTCATCCATTTCAAAGTAGCCGGCTTCGCGCGCGGCCTCAATCTTGGCGCGGTAATCCAGATACAAGCTCAAAAATTCGCGCAGCTCCTGGTTAGTTGTTTCAGGATCTTCATCGTCCTGAGCAGGAGAAATGAAGAAGCTGGAACGAAGCTCTCCGTAGGTGACGGGTTTATCATTTACAGTTCCGACAACAGTGTCTGATGTTGATTTGGTACCGGAATCAAAAAGGCTGCAGCCGGTAATAATGATGAGTGAGAGTGAGGCTGCGGTGAGTTTCCAGAATCGGGTAAACATAAATGATTTAATATCAGTAATTATTTGAAGGTTTATTTTGGAAAACGACTGTGCGTTCGGGCGGATAGAAAATACACAACTTTCCGCAATTCCACACGACGCACAGCATCGACAGCAATAACTTCCGTTAAACGAACTATTTTATCCGTTAGTATTATTTCAGCCCTGTTTTTACGGGGTAATTTCAGGATCAGCCGAAGAACAGAATTCCGGCGATGGTGGCCGTCATCAGATTGGCGAGGCTGCCTGCAATTACGGCTTTAATGCCAAATTCGGCCAGCTCGGATTTCCTGCTCGGTGCAATCCCGCCGATACCGCCAATCTGAATCGCAATGGAGGCAAAATTGGCGAATCCGCAGAGTGCAAACGTTGCCATTCGAATCGTTTTCGGATCAAGCGTAGTATCCGGATCGGCAATCAGCGTGGATAATCCTTCGAAGGCAAGGAATTCCGTGAGTACTATTTTTATACCAAGCAGAGATCCGACCGTGCCGACATCCTGCCAGGGGATTCCGATCAGCAGGGCAAGGGGCGAGAAGACCCATCCCAGAATAGTTTGAAGCGTAAAATCGGTATCGGGGAACATTGTGCTGAGGCGCGTAACGTCGCTGAACCAGCCCATGAAGTAGTTAAAGAGCGCGATCAGAGCCACGAAAGCGAGAAGCATCGCACCAACGTTTAGGGCAAGTTTGAGTCCTTCAGCGGCACCGGATGAGGCGGCGTCAATTCCGTTTTTATCCGGGGTTTCCACGTTCATCTGAACTTCACCGCGCGTTACCGGCTCGTCATCCTCAGGATAGAGAATTTTGGCAATCACAATCGCAGCCGGAGCAGCCATGACGCTGGCAGCAAGAAGCTGCTGTGCAAACAGTTGACGCCCTACTTCTATAGAAAGTTCATTAGCTATAGCGTACGAATCCCCGAGAATCTGAACGTATGCAGCCATGATTCCGCCGGCGATAGTAGCCATCCCGCCTGACATCACCGTAAGCAGCTCGCTTCGGGTCATTTTTTCAATAAACGGCTTGATAAGCAGCGGCGACTCGGTCTGGCCCACAAAAATATTAGCCGCAACAGAGAGCGATTCCGCACCGGAGGTTCCCATCAGTTTCTGCATTCCGACGGCCATAAACTTTACCACAGCCTGCAATACGCCGTAATGGTATAGAATTGTGGTGATGGATGCGAAAAAGACGATTGTGGGCAGCACCTGAAATGCAAAAAAGAAGCCAAGACTGCCGTCCATCGCGGGACCGTACGCGAGATTACCGAAGATGAAGTAGGCACCTTCAGTGGTGAAATCCAGGATGAGTACAAAGAAGTTGGCCAGCTGATCGAACATCCAGAGCGGCCATGCGAGCGGTGCGAAAAACTCGCCCATTTGCCTGCCGAGCATGATGAACACGGCGAAGATAAACTGAATACCGATTCCGACCCCTACGAGTCGCCAGGAGATGTTTTTGCGGTTGTTACTGAGCAGCCAGGCAATCCCAATTATGCCGGCCATTCCGATTATACCCTGAATTATGTCCATTGAATCAAATATTTAAAATGAAAGAAGAATACGGGCACCAATGTGTACGTTCGATTGCCATGTTACGGATCATCCCTGAGAATTAAAATCTTCGCCTGCGTCGGGGCTTTGCAGGTCAATGCTGTTAATCGGTTCTGGATCACGGCCGCGTTTGATATCGCTTGGCGGGCGGAAACAGTGGCGCGCCCGGGGCTCGTAGGCGTCTTTTTCGCCAACCAGAACGCGATCTTCACTTTCCACCACGCGCTGTGAAAAGTTTGCGATATGACCACTTTCAGAACAGATCGCGTGAAGTTTCGTAACAAATTCAGCCACAGCAAGCAGATTTGGCATCGGCTCAAAAGGCTGTCCGAGATAATCCATATCAAGTCCGGCCACTATGACGCGTTTGCCGTCGTTTGCCAGCGAGTTGCATACGTCAATCAGCCGGTTGTCAAAAAACTGGGCTTCATCAATGCAAACCACCTCGCTGTTTCCGGTCATCAGAACGATCTGATCAGCCGTTGAGGCAACAATTCCCGGAAGCCGGGTTTGATTGTGCGAAACGACCATTTCCTCGTGATAGCGTTTATCGATGGCAGGTTTTACGATTACGACACGCTGGCCGGCTATCTGAGCACGGCGCGCCCGGCGAATAAGCTCCTCGGTTTTGCCGCTGAACATCCCCCCGCAGATTACCTCAATCCAGCCGACGCGACGCTTTAAAATGGTAGGTTCATGGAACATGAATGATACAGATCAACTTTTGTGCAGAATTATCTCCAAAGAAAGCTAAAATGAGACTTCGGAAGATAATAGTCAATCGGAAAAGAAGAGAATGGGGGGAATTGTGAATTGTGAATTTTTGAATTGTGAATTGGGGGAGCGCTGCGCTCCAGTGTTGAGTTTTGAGGGTTGAGTTTTTTGTTTGGTACTGAAATAGTCGGGTTAACTCTAATCAGTTCCAAAAACTACCAACCAGCCGCGAACGGGCATTTTGAATTTTTCATTTTGAATTTTGAATTGGGGGAGCGCTGCGCTCCAGTGTTGAGTTTTGAGGGTTGAGTTTTTCGCTTGGCACTGAAATAGTCGGGTTATCTCTGATCAGTTCCAAAAACTACCAACCAGACGAGAACCGGCATTTTAAATTTTTCATTTTGAACTTTGAATTGGGGGAGCGCTGCGCTCCAGTGTTGAGTTTTGAGGGTTGAGTTTTTCGCTTGGCACTGAAATAGTCGGGTTATCTCTGATCAGTTCCAAAAATGAACCAGCCGCGAACGGGCAT
>PXAI01000142.1 GCA_003567135.1 Balneolia bacterium
CAAAAGCCTTATTTTCAGAAAACATGAATACAGAAACACAGCAAAAACGACGCTCCGAGAGCTCTTCTTTTCAGCCTGATATGGCGCAGGCGCGCGCCCTGCTCCGGCAAACGTTTGGATTCGATGAGTTCAGGCCGCTGCAGGAAAAAATCATTAATCACACCTTAAAGGGAGAAAGCAGCCTGGTTGTGATGCCTACCGGCGGTGGAAAATCACTTTGTTACCAGATTCCAGCGCTGCTTTTTCCGGGTTTAACGATTGTGGTGAGTCCGCTGATTTCGCTGATGCAGGACCAGGTTTCGAAACTGCGCGAAAACGGAGTTCACGTGGCTGTTCTGAACAGCTCCCTTTCCCGTGCTGAGTACGAAGCTCAGGTCGCCCTGCTGAAGTCCGGACGGGCGAAACTGCTGTATCTCGCCCCGGAATCGCTGATGCTCCCCTACACACAGGAACTTTTGCGACAGCTTCCCGTTTCGTGCATCACCATCGACGAAGCGCACTGTATTTCGGAATGGGGGCACGATTTCCGGCCCGAGTACCGGCAGCTTACCGAGGTAAGAAAGCAGTTTAAGGATGCGGTCTGCGTGGCGCTCACGGCAACGGCCACGCCGGAGGTTCAGGATGACATCCAGCGCATTCTGGATATCCCGAAAAAGAAAAAGTTTATCGCGGGATTTGATCGTCCGAACCTGAAGCTGACCATCGAACAGAAGGATGACCCGCTGGATCAGGTGCTCTATTTCCTCGCCTCAAGACGCAACTGGTCGGGGATTATCTACTGTTTTTCACGCAAGCAGGTGGATGAACTCTGCGAACAGCTCCGGTTCGAAAAGTATAACGCGGTTCCCTATCACGCCGGACTCTCAGAACGCGAGCGCACGGAAAATCAGCGGAAGTTTATCCGGGATGATGTGAATATTGTGGTCGCCACGATTGCGTTCGGCATGGGAATCGACAAGCCGGATGTGCGTTTTGTGATTCACTACGATATGCCGCAAAATCTCGAAAGCTATTACCAGCAGATTGGCCGCGCAGGCCGGGACGGATTACGTGCCGAGTGTCTGATGCTTTTCCGAAGCGGTGATATTTCCAAAGTGCGCTATTTCATCGATCAGAAAGATGATAAGGAGAGAACGGTCGCGTTGCGCCACCTGGATAATCTGGTTCGCTTCATCGAGTTTAACGGATGCCGCAGAATACCGCTGCTCAAATATTTCGGGGAAAAACCGCCGGATCAAAAATGTAACGCCTGCGATAACTGCCTGAATCCCGGACCCGGAATGGAGGATCTAACGGTTCCGGCGCAGAAGATTTTATCCTGCATTGTGCGCACCGGAGAAATGTTCGGCGGCACGCATCTCATTAAAGTTTTGCGGGGCAGCGAAGAAAAGAAAGTGCTGAAGTATGGCCACGAAAAACTCTCTACGTGGGGAATCGGCAGAGAATTCACGACCGATGAGTGGCGGCAGCTTCTGCGCCAGCTCGAGGTTGCGGAGATGATCTCAACCGACGCTGAAGTGGGAAGCATCAAACTGCTACCGGAGGCGAAAAAAGTCCTGACCGGGGATGAGCAGTTTAACGGCGTGATCAAAAAAGCAGAGCGCCGCAAAAAAGAGAATCAGCAGGATACACATACGCGGCAGATGGTGTACGATCATGATGAAGTGCTGTTCGGCAAACTCCGCTGGTTAAGAAAACAGCTGGCCGACGAGCGCTCAATCCCCCCATACACCATTTTTCCCGATCGCACGCTTATGGAGATGTGCCGCTATTTCCCGAGTGATGAAACTAATCTCAGAAAAATTCACGGCGTGGGCGAGGCCAAGGTTGAGCGTTACGGAAAACCGTTTCTGGCGATGATCCGCAAACATATCGCTGATGAAAACATCAAACCGCAGCCGGTTCCGGGCTCTGATACCACCCGCAGACGCAAAAAAACGGGTCGCCATGTTACCGTTGGCAGACAGTTTGCCGACGGCTACACCATCGAACACCTTATGGAGAAATACGGCGTAAAGCAAAACACGATAATCGGCCATCTCAGAAAATTTCTTCTGGACGGTCATGACGTTGATCCGGATCACATCAAGCGGCATATCAACTTTTCTGAAGAAGATTTTCGAAGGATAATCGGTGCATTTCGCAAACACGGCAGCGATATACTGAAACCAATTTACCTTGAACTGAATGAGGAAATCAGCTACGAAGAACTGCGCATCGTGCAGCTTTACATGATGGCGCGCCGCGAATAATCTCAGCTGCTGATATTGAGTTTTTCAATTAGTTCGTAAAGATAGGACCTGTTGATGCCCAGCGCTCCGGCCGCCTTGGTTTTGCTGCCATGATCCACCAGCGCTTTTTTGATGATCTCCTTTCTGTACTCGTTCACAGCATCCTCGTAGCTCATGGAAGAATTGAGATTCGGAATTACGCTAACGCCTGAGTTCAACGGTGATGCTGTTTCCGGCTGTTCCATGCGATATTCCACTGGCAAATCGCTCATCTGGATCGTTTTTGAGTTCACCAAAATTACGAGCCTTTCCGCCAGATTTCTGAGCTCGCGGACGTTCCCCTTCCAGTCGTGCATTTGCAGCACGCGCAACACCTCATCGCTGAAAGCGTACGGGCCGCGGGTCATTTTTTTCCGGAATGTGGTGAGGAAATAGTTTGCCAGAACCGGAATATCCGCCCGGCGGCTTCGCAGCGGAGGCACATGAATCGGAATGACATTCAGGCGGTAGAACAGATCCTCCCTAAATGTACCATCCTTCACTTTTTGATTCAGATCCTGATGCGTCGCAACAATCACGCGCACATCAACCGTGTTCACGCGCTCGCTTCCGAGGCGCTCAAACGTGCCTTCCTGAAGAATCCTCAGAAGTTTTGCCTGCGCGGAGGGCGAGAGTTCAGCAACTTCATCCAGAAAGATCGTGCCTTTGTCGGCGAGTTCGAACTTTCCTTTTCTTGCGCCTTTGCTGCCGGTATAGGCACCGGCTTCGTGTCCAAAAAGCTCATCTTCGATCAGTGAATCGGTAAGCGCGGCACAGTTTACGGCCACAAACGGTTTGTTGCTGCGCTTGCTTTGCCGGTAAATCGCCTCGGCCACAAGTTCCTTTCCGGTTCCGCTTTCGCCGGTTATGTAGATCGTGGCATCCGTCGGCGCAACCTGCGTAATCGTATCCATCAGAGATTTTATCGCATCGGACTCCCCGATAATTTTCTGATTCTGGTTTTGCCCGGCGTTGAGTTTCAGCAGCTCATTTTCATTCAGTAGCGTCCGGAGCCTGACGGCGCGGTATAAAACAATCGCGAGTTCATCAGGATTCAGCGGTTTGATGAACACATCCCAGGCACCCTGATCTATCGCGTTGAGAATTACAGAATCATCCGAATCGCCGGTCATGATAATGGGCACCGTGTTTGGGTAATCCCGACAAATGTCGGACAAAAGCGACAAGCCTGCTTCGGGCGAATTCAGGTTGGGCGGCATGTGCAAATCGATCAGCGCGATATCAATTACGTGTTTGCCAAGAATGGCCAGTGCTTCATCCGAATTTGCCGCTTCTTTCACAACGAAGCGCTCTTTCAGCTCCCAGTAAAGCTGCTTGCGGACGCCCTTATCGTCATCGGTGATTAAAATAGTTGGCATAAAACCCCTTTTACCAGCTGGCTTCGAAACGGAAACGCTGTTGTTTTTTGAAGTATTTTTTTGATCTTTGTTCATGATACTGCCAAAACTATGCCGGATTATTTTTTGATGATTCAAATTCAAGTATGAACGTGGTTCCCTGATCGATGATACTCTTCACTTTGAGCGATCCGGAATGGGCTTCGGCGAGCTCCTTTACGGCATAAAGCCCGAGTCCGATTCCCTGTTTTTTTGTCGTCGAAAATGGTTTAAAAAGATGATTCCGGATAAACTCATCCGGCATCCCTGATCCCGTATCGCCGACCTGAATGATCGTTTTTTGCGTTTTTTCGTCACGATCAAGCGTGATCTCAATTTCCCCATCCCCCGAAATGGATTCAATGGCGTTGCGGATAAGATTATCCATAATGCGGTCAACCGCGCCGGAATCGTGCATCCACTCAATATCAGGGCGGGGCTCGAAATTTATTTTAATTCCGGGGTTCAGGTTAATGCGGTTTCGTTTTACAACGGAAGCTATGGTACCCGAAATATCCGATTTATTCAGCGTGATGTGCCATTCGCTACGCTGTTCCTGAAACTTCTGAATCAGCGCATTCAGGTGTTCTGTGGTGTTTTTTATCGTTTCGATGGCATCATTACGGAACTCTTGGTTTTCGAACCTTTTTTCGAGATTTCTGCCGAGGAAGGTCAGGCTGAACACCGAGTTTTTCATGTCATGCGCCACCGCGGCACCGATCCGCTGAGTGAGCTCAAACTGTCGCTGCAAGGCAATTTGCTCCTGTTTCTGCCTGAAGGAATTTACGCGATTCTGAACCGTAAAATATCCACCCATCATCAGTGCTGAAACCATCAAAAGTAAAAACCACCAGCGTCGGTACACAGGTGGGTTTATCACAAACTCCATCACGGCCGGATGCCGGCTTGCCGTGCCATTTCCGTTTACAGCCGTTACCTCGAACTCATATTTTTTCGGGAAAAACCAAGCCGGAAGATTGGTGTACCGCGTGATGTTATTTTTGCCGGCATCAATCCAGTCGGAATCAAATCCCCTGAGGCGGTAACGGAAGCCAACGTCGGTTTCATCAATAAAAGAAGGAGCCGTAAAACGAAGCTCCACAAAACTGTTTCCCCACCGGCTCTGTTCTATCAGATGATCCGTAATATTTATGCGGGGATACGTAACCTTACGGCTGCCTTCCATATCCGGTTGGTATCGGATCAGCCCTTTCGCG
>PXAI01000184.1 GCA_003567135.1 Balneolia bacterium
ACTCGGAAATGTTTATGGCGGGCGAATTGAGAGGCCAAATAATTTCCCAGGCTGATGCAGTTTTCCAGGCGAACCTCAGCGGTGCTGCCGAAACGCATGTAGTTGATACCGAAGCTTTCGGCGCGGTTGTTGGCGAATTGAACGGAAACATGCTTGCAATTACCGGTTCATTTAGTGGCCTCAGCAGCCCGGTTGATACAGAAATTGCAGGCGGAGCGCACATTCATATGGGAATTGCCGGAACAGATGGCGACGTAATTTTCGTCCTTGAGCCTTCCCTTTCTTCTGATGGACTTTCAGGTCATTTCAACCGCAATGATAACACGTTTGAACTGAGTGAAGCAGAACTTCAGGCGCTGTTTAACCGTGAGCTCTACGTGAATATCCACACCGAAAACTTTGCCGCCGGTGAAATCCGCGGACAGCTTCTTGCCGAAGCCCGCACCTATTTTTCCGCAACGCTTGCCGGCATTAACGAAGCTGATGAAATCGGTCCTGTAACAACAATGGCGTCTGGCGCTTTGCTTGGTGAATTAACTGGCGACAGACTTATCGTCAGCGGATCATTTAATAATCTTGAAAGCCCACTTGCGGTGGAAATCGCGGGCGGAGCGCATCTTCATGAAGGATTTGTGGGTGAGCTCGGCGGTGTAGCTTTCGTACTGAACGCTGATTCTGACGGCGAAATGACAAGCGGAACTTTCCGTGCCTCTGCAAACATGTTCACCATTGATAACGACATACTTTTGGAAACCTTTTACGAAGGCGGCATCTACGCGAACATCCACTCTGAAATGTTCCCGAGCGGCGAAATTCGCGGGCAGTTTCTATCCGGCCTCAGTTTCTTCCCGGGTCAGGCTGAAATCACCAGCCCGATGGATGGTGCAGAAATAAAGATCATGGGTGCTGATATGGAGGTATTTGCCGCTGAGTGGAATACAGCTGATGACATGTCAGGACACAACGCGGGCTACATTTGGCAGCTTTCCGCTGATGCAGAATTTTCTTCAGAAGCCATCCTTGTGAACGCCGTAACCGCTCAGGAAACCATGTTTGAAACCACACTTGGCGTAGTCGACATGATTCTGGCTGAAGCGGGCGTGGAAGTTGGCCAGACGGTAACGCTGCATCACAGAGTGATCTCCGGAAACGGAAGCCTCAATACCGAAGGTGAAGCCAAAACGGTTGTACTGACACGTGGCTTAGTTACCGACATTGACGAACCACAAACAAATCTGCCAGAACGGACTGAACTCGGCCAAAACTACCCGAATCCGTTCAATCCGACAACAAACATCACGTTTAACCTGGCAAATGCGGGATTCATCACACTTGAAGTCTACAATATGCTTGGCCAGCGAGTGGCATCCCTCGTAAACGAGCGTATGAACGCAGGTTCGCACACGGTATCGTTTGATGCCTCTAATCTGAGTTCCGGAATGTATATCTACAGGCTTAATGCCGACGGCTTTGTCCTCACCAGAAAGATGATGCTGATAAAATAACAGGCTCCGCGCTTTAAGCTCCAGACCCCTACGGAGCCTGTACTTAACGGCTGTCCCTGCATAGGGCAGCCGTTTTTTTAATTTACCTGAGTCTTCCAAGCTGTATGAAAACTGCTGTGCCCTGGTAATTCTGCTCTGAGTTATAGCTGCCATAAAAATTGATGCCTAAACCTATAAACGGTACAGGTTGAAAAGATACCGTAACCTGAGCCGGGAAGGTAAAAACGTCATACGCATAAAGTCCATCAAACGAAGGGCCCCGCTTCTCCCCTGACTGATATCCCAAACCTGCCGATCCGGTCATGT
This sequence comes from Balneolia bacterium, assembly GCA_003567135.1. Taxonomy (GTDB): domain Bacteria; phylum Bacteroidota; class Rhodothermia; order Balneolales; family Cyclonatronaceae; genus PXAI01. The sequence continues at coordinate 1,812 of PXAI01000184.1, forward strand.
TAAACATCCCATATTGGAAACTGTAACCATACATTATGCTCAGTTCTTTTAAACCATTGGTTACATCCCAAAAGCCGTGTACCCCTGCATCATCGGCAACAAAATATCTCAACCCTAACACACCATAATTCGTATTTACATTTACATTGGCCGTAAAGACACGAGCTGAGAGTGAATTACCGGAAGCAGTACCAATCCCGAAGTTTGCCCAGTACAGCACAGGCCTTTTCTGCTGGTTCTCCTCCTGTGCATAGGCATACGGGGATTGAGCGACAGAAATGACAGCAATCAGACAAGTGATGAGCAGGCTCGTTTTTATCTTCATAACAGGCTGGATTTATTGATGTGCTGGGTACACCTAATATAGCATAAAATGTACTCTGGATTGATTCAATATGTCAACCTGAATTGTTTGAAAATGTTCCGGATTTTGGGTGGATGGTTCTCCTTAAAAACTGTTGATATGAAAATGATGCTGGTTTTTTCGTGTGATTTCAAACCCTTTTCCCGCAGGTATGATCATATCTACAAAATAATTAATTGTTTATAAAATTTATTTCAAATTCTATTTGGGGTTTAATATCAACCCATTACCACTGCCTGACATGAACCAGGCTCATCCCCCGCAAATCTCCCATACACAATTTTCTGTGGCGTTTTTCGTATCTTTGGTTCTTCCTGAAAATCAAAAAATTACTCAACCATCGCTATGAATATTGGCCCCATCAAATTAGGAGACCGACCGATTTTTCTTGCTCCTATGGAGGATGTAACCGACTCCCCTTTTCGTCAGATCTGTAAAAAGCAGGGCGCGGATGTCGTTTATACCGAGTTTATCAGTTCAGAGGCCATCATTCGTGATTCTGAAAAATCGAAGCACAAAATGGTGTTTGAGGAGATGGAGCGGCCGTTTGGGATTCAGATTTTCGGCGGACGCGAAGAAGCGATGGAAGGCGCGGCAAAAATTGCGGAAGCCAACAATCCGGATCTGGTGGATATTAATTTTGGATGCCCCGTGTACAAGGTCGTCAAGAAAAACGCCGGTTCAGCGTGTCTGCGCGATCTGGGAATGATGGAGCGCATGACCGCTACCGTGGTGGAAGCGACCAACCTTCCCGTTACCGTAAAAACGCGTCTGGGATGGGATGAAAAAACGATCCGGATTCAGGAAGTCGCCCTCATGCTTCAGCGTAACGGCGTAAAAGCGCTCACCGTCCACTGCCGCACGCGCGCGCAGGGCTACAAGGGAACCGCGCGGTGGGAATACCTGAAGCTCATCAAGGATACGCCGGGGCTTGAAATTCCGGTGATTGGAAACGGTGATATCACCACGCCGGAGGAAGCAAAACACGTTTTTGACACGACCGGCGTAGATGGAATCATGATCGGACGCGGCGCCATCGGCAATCCCTGGATTTTCCGGGATGTAAGAAGTTATCTCGAAACCGGCGAAACGCCTCCGCCGCCAACGTTACGCGAAAAGATGGAAGTTTGCGCCGATCAGCTGCGCGCATCCGTAAAACATCACGGCGAAAAATACGGCGTGGTGATGATGAAAAAGCACTACGGAAACTATCTGAAAGGCGTGCGAAACGGGAAACATCTCCGCATGGAAATCTTCAAATACGATGAGATGGAGCCGATCATCGAACTTCTGATGAATTTCGATGAATCGGAAATATTCGCCGTTACCGCCTGAGGCGTATCATCCGCCTAAATCAGACCGGGCTTTTCTCACAGATAATCACCGCTGAACCACGGCTTCAGCACATCAGGAACACGAACTCTGCCAGATTCCTCCTGATACGTCTCCAAAATTGCGGATACCACTCTCGGAAGCGCGAGTCCTGAGCCGTTGAGCGTGTGCAGAATTTCCGGCTTTCCGTCTTCTTTTCTGTAGCGTACCATCATCCTGCGCGCCTGAAAACTTTCGAAATTGGAGCAGGAGCTCACCTCAAGCCAGCGCTGCTGACCCGGACTCCAGACTTCAAGATCGTACTTTTTGGACTGCGTGAAGCCCATATCTCCGGTGCACATCAGCAGGGTTCTGTAGGATAAGCCGAGCGCTTCGAGCAGACGCTCCGCATCTTCGCGCAGGCTTTCCAGTTCGTCATACGATGTATCCGGATGCACAAATTTTACCAGCTCCACCTTATCAAACTGGTGCAGGCGGTTCAGTCCGCGCACGTCTTTACCGTATGAGCCTGCCTCTCTCCTCCAGCACGGCGTGTAGCAAACGTAATTCACCGGCAGATTTTCCGTTTCGAGGATTTCATCGCGGTGAAAATTGGTAACCGGAACTTCCGCGGTCGGGATCGTAAAAAATCCGTCACGTGGGATAACGTACATCATATCTTCCTTATCGGGAATTTGTCCTGTTCCTTTGGCAGAATCTTCGTTTACGAAATACGGCGCCTGAAGCTCGAGATATCCGTGATCAACCGCGCTGTTGATAAAATAGTTAATCAATGCACGCTGCAATCTCGCAACCGGGCCAACGTAAAATGGGAAACCGGCTCCCGTTACCTTCACACCGCGCTGAAAATCAATCCAGCCTTTTTCATCGGTAATTTCCCAGTGCGGACGCCGCCACTCATCTTTCAGCGGATCGCCCCAGGATTTATGCACTACGTTGTCTTCATCCGTAGCCCCGACCGGTACTGTTGGATGCGGAATATTCGGGATTTTATACATGATATCATCACGGGATGAGCTGAGCGCCTTCACCTCTTCCTCAAGATCCTTAACCTGGCTCTTCATTTCGCCGGTTTCTCTGATAATCTTCTGCGCTTCCTCTTTTTTACCCTGACCCATCAGCACGCCGATCTGCTTGGCTTTTTCGTTGCTCTCCTTACGGAGCATATCCAGCTTGTGCACTGAATCACGCCATTTCTGATCGGCCTCAAGAAGCTGATCCACCAGTCCGGTGTTCTTCTCGCCTTTATCGTTAATAGCCTTTTTTACAAGATCGGGATCCTGCTTGATCCGCTGAATATCCAACATAATATCAATACTTTAGTAAGTTTTTTAAAGTCCGTTCCGACTAATTTTTATCAAGAT
>PXAI01000307.1 GCA_003567135.1 Balneolia bacterium
AGGGATACTCGTCGTGAACCCTCATTATACCGGATGTTGCGATAACCCATCCCCCAAATCTTTTTCCTGAATTTGGCGTGTTTTTTGGATGCTTTAACCCTGAGGAAGGGCGCCGTTTCCGAACTGTATCCTTCAATTTTGAAATAGACCGTTATAGCTACGCTCCCGTTCTTACGAACTCTGTAAACCAGCTCCTCTCTCTTGATGTCATCCTGCGCGGTCTTGTAGACGGTTATTTCTTCCAGGTAATGATGCGGAACCGTTTTGGAGAAACAATCGGAAGTCCCCAAAAGCAATACGATAAGCAGAATAAAACCCGGTACAGATGTTTTCATAGATTTTCGCAATAGCGTGATCTTTCTAATACTAACTAAGCGAATTCCTTAAAGTTCCGTTTTTTTTGTCTGATCACTGTGCAATCTAAATGGGATAAGAACACTGTGATTTGATTTTTTCTCATCAAAGAGCTTTGTAGATAATAGAACGTTTTTATACATTGTCAATGTACGTCATTGACATACTTTGCCTAAGAGTTAAACGTTACTAAATGGAGTTTTTGGAAACGCCCATTTTTACCAAGATCATTCAAAAGCTGATCTCTGCTGATGAATACCATCTGCTTCAATTACAATTATCTGTAAGGGCGGATTCTGGGGACATCATCAAAGGCAGTGGCGGGATTCGAAAGCTTAGATGGGCGGGAACAGGACGTGGAAAACGTGGTGGCATCCGGGTGATTTATTATTATATCACCGATGATAACCAAATCTATATGCTCTATGCATACCCGAAAGGTAAAAAAGATGATCTCACTGCGGATCAGTTGAAGCAATTCAAACAAGTGGTTGAGGACCAACTCTCATGAATGATGAAATGTTTAATGAATTACTCGAAAGTGTAAAACAGGCTGGGGAAATTCGAAAAGGTTTACGCAAACCATCCCGGTACTCTGTGATTGAAGAACCCAATGTGGCAGCGATAAGGGATAAATACGGCATGACCCAACAAGAGTTTTCTTCGTTGCTTGGAATCAGTGTTGGAACCCTTCGTAATTGGGAGCAGGGAAGGCGAAAGCCGCAAGGCCCGGCAAAAGTTCTTTTGAAGATTGCAGAAAAAAGGCCGAAAGCTATTCTCGAATCAATAACATAAACAAGTCAGCCTCTACCTCCCTGACTTTATCTCCGTAATAATCGCGTCAAATCCTTTCTTGCGGATGTGCTCTTTTACGGTCAGCTGCATTTCTTTGGAATCACACAGGGCGATAATGGCACCGCCGCCTCCGCCGCCCGTAAGCTTGGCACCGAGCGCCCCGGAATTCCGGGCGGTCTGCACGAGGTCCTCCACCTCAGGACACGAAACCTGAAGCGCATTAAGATAGCCGTGATTCAGGTTCATGATTTCACCGAGAGTGACCAAATCATAGTTTTCGATCGCTTCGCGGGATGCCAGTGCCAGGCTGTCCATTTGATCCAGGATTCCGTTGTATAATTTCGGGAAACGCTCACGATTTTTTCGCACTTTCGAAACCATGCCTGAGGTCATACTTTCAACGCCGCTGAGGCCAATCACGACCGGAATATCTTTCTTCAGATCAATTTCTTCCATCTTTGGAGGATCGGCTTTCTGGTAGGTGATCAGCCGGCCGTAGGTGGAAACCGTGTTGTCAATTCCGGAGGCGCCGCCGTGTACGATATCCTCCGATTTAAAGGAAAGTTCGCGAACCTGAGTATCATTCATCCCCAGCTCATAATGGCGGTCGAGCGCACGGATAATCGCCACGGCAAGCGCTGATGAACCGCCCATTCCGGCCGCGCGCGGCACTTCGGGGAAAATCTCAATATTCATGCCCCGGTTCTGAAGATTCAGGTTTTCCAGAATCATCTCCAAAGAATTGTAGATCGTGTACTGGTGCCGGGCGCCGAACGTCAGTTTATGCTCCACGCCCCATCGCGGAATGCTCACGCGAACGCCGGATTTGATATCCCTGACGCGCGCTTTCATTTTCAGGTTGATGGGAGCCGCTACCGCGTGTTTGCCGTACACCACAGAGTGCTCGCCAGAAACGATAATTTTACCATATCCGAAACTAAGCGTCTCATCGAGCTCCTCTTCGGTTTGGGTTGCCGGAGTTGCCTGTCTTTTCTCAGACTTCAACTCTTCAATAATTTCTTTCGCTTTCCACACTTTGATCTCGCCGCTGTCGAGCAGACGCTCAAGAACCTGATCGAAAAACTCGGTCGGCGTTCCGGCTGTGCTGGCCACGCTTCGGGCGTGCAGCGTCATGTGTCCGCGCTGGATACCCTCCGTTCCCAGCGCGCGGATGGCGGAAAAATTTTGTGCCAGTCCCACAGCGCCCATCACCCCGGCCAGCTCCCGCGCAGATTTGATACCCAGAATGTTTTGAGCAATGCGCACGGCCTTGTTGGAATTCAGCGAGCCACCCACGGTACCGACTTTTATCGGGATATCGATGGTTCCGACCAGATCGCCGTTGTCGTTTTTAAACCAGTTGGTCAGCGAGGTGTATCGGCCTGTTCGGCTGGCCCAGGCGTGAGCGGCGGCCTCAATGGCGCGCCAGTCGTTGCCGGTTGCGATGGCTACGGGATCAATCCCGTTCATAATTCCTTTGTTATGCGTAGCGGCACGATACGGATCTACCGCTGCAAACTCTGCCGCGCGGATAATTCCATCACGAACCTGTTTGCCGGTTGAGTTGCTGTGCGCAAGATGTTCCGTGGGAATCTCACACTTTGCGCGGACCATTGAACGGTCCGTCAGGTTGGATAAAATCCTCAGATATACTTTATTTCCGGTGATTTTTTCGACAAGCGGCGCCACGCCCTCGCACATGCTGTTTACAAGATTGGCGCCCATCGCATCGCGTGTATCAACCAGAAGGTGAATCACCACCATGCTGCCGGCATTCCGGCTTTGCGGGTGGATGAAAACCTCAATATCCTTGGCGCCGCCGCCGCGGGCTACCATATTAGGATGCAGACTGTTCGCCAGATTCAGAATTTCCTGTTTCTCACGAATCAGCAGCTGCTGAATTTTCAGCGGGTGCGAAACATCCACCAGCTGAATCTGCCCGATCAGAACCGGATCATCGGTTTCGACATAAAATCCGCCGCCGGCGCGCGCCACTTTTGCGGCCGAGCTTACGGCTGCTACAATCGAGGGCTCTTCCACAACCATCGGCACCACGTACGGTTTTCCGTTGATCAGAAAATTCAGCCCCAAACCGATGGGAAGGCCGAATACGCCGATCACGTTTTCGATCATTTTATCCGCTTCTTCGCGGTTTAGTACCTGCTCTTCTTCAAGCAGGGTGATGTAATCCTCAGCCGTAAGAATTTTTTTCTCATTCAGCGTTTCCAGCCGCTCGGTAACGGAACGCTTATAAAATTTCGGGATCAGTGATTTGGATTCGGCGGACTCTTTTTTTTCGGCCTGATCAGTTTTCATAGTGCTGATAAAGTGGTTCGGCCGGCTGAACGGCCAGGTCGATAATTGAAAAACGGCTTCCGGCGATGCCTTCTTTGATGCACGTCGCCGCGCTGTCGGTATTGCAAAACGCTACGCCAATATCTCCACCTCCCGCACCCGATGGTTTGTAGTGGCCGCCGCATCCCGAAACCAGTTTGTGAATTTCCTGATGCGCCTCAGATATGATATTGGTTCCGCTTCGTTTTCCCAGCTCCGATTCTTTCTCGTAATACCGGTGAATGAATTCAAGAAATGCGTCAGAATCGCCTTCCTTGAAGGCTTGAATCCCCTCTTCGGCGATACCGGTCATTTCACGAATAATGTTGTAATAGGCCGCCGGTTCATCGTTTTTAAACTCGCCAACGGTTCGCAGCATCATCCTCGTAGATGCCGATTCTCCGGTCCAGATCGCAAACATTTGCAGATCTTCCGGCCAGCTGAGCGGCTCAATGGTATCTTCAGGGGAAATGTCTTTTCCGGGCATGCGGTATTTAATGACGCCTCCGGCCGCGCTTGCCGCGATATCCACGCCGCTTCCGAGCCTGCTCTGTCCGGCGTGATGCGCCTTCATTGCCTGTGCAAAAAGGGTTTCATCTGAAGGCTCCGCGCCGGTGTACTCATTCATCGCTCTTATCAGCGCTACGGTCAGCGCCGCGCTTGAGCCGAGGCCGAACTTGTTTCCGGTTTTTTTGTGATAAAAATCGCAGGTATCAATAGAGATGGACGCGCCGGAGATTTCATCCTCAAAAACTTCTGTGAGATGTCTGACTAACTCGCTGAGAAACGCCGTTTCTTTAGGTTTCGGTGGGGTGCCGTTGTTCTGGATCGACATCTTTCCGTTTACATCCCGTAAAAAACTGAGCTCCGGCAGGTTCAGGTTCACAGAATTCAGGCTGATACCGGCTTTTCCGTTTTTCTTGACTTGAACCTTGCAAAACCGGTCAACGGCGGCAACGAGCGCGGGTGCACCTTCAAGTACGGCGTATTCACCGAGAAGAATTACTTTGCCGGAAGCGGTTGCCCGTGCGGATTTGGTTATCATTTAACAAGAGGTTAATTACTGGATGAAACGGAAATACCGGGCCCGGGCCGGGCTTCGATCACGGTTTTTACCCCGTCGATCGAATTCAGCGTTTCGCGGATGATGCCGGAATCCTGCGGCAGGCAAAGTACCTTAACCTGCGGACCGGCATCGATCGTTACGAAGGCCTGTATTCCCTTGCTACGTAAACCCCAAACCGCCTGAATAGATTCCACGGTTGCCGGAATCCAGTATAGAAGCGGTGGATTTGCCGCCATCGCAAGTCCGTGCATCTTGAAACAGCTGTGCTCGGTGATG
>PXAI01000027.1 GCA_003567135.1 Balneolia bacterium
ACATTATCAGGGTCAATCGTTGGGACAGGAGCGTTTGTAGTTGGTGTTAATGTTGGATCGCCGGGATCGTCTTCACCGCCGGAAACAGCTGAGGCAAAAGCAGGCTCTGAAAACAGATCATTTGCAGAATCATACTGATACAGCCAGAAGGAATACTCGGTAGCTTCTTCAAGCCCGCCCAGTCTGAATCCAAACGCAGCTTCGCCGTTACCATCACCGGGTGTACTGCCGAAAGCGTACTCGGTAGCATCCTGCGGATTGGCCGGGGCATCGGCTGTTTGGGAGTAGAAAAGCCTGTACTCAATGTTAGCATCACCAACATTATTTGGGCCGGCTGCAAGGAAAACTTCACCTGCATCTACCGGATCTGGTCCCACCATATCACTGGCCTGGAATCCGTCTGGCATTGAGGGAGGTGTTGGATCACCAGCCTCGCCATCGCCTGAGAAATACAGATTATCAATGTAGATATCAACCGGCACTACACTTCCGGGACCATTTGCAGCAAACTTGAATTCACGTACAGCATCCCATGTCATATCACCAAATGCACTCTTTGGAATACTAACACTGCTCCACTCGCCTTGCACGTAGTCAATTGGTACCAGTACTTCAGCAGGTCCGCTACCAAAGTTAACCGGGCTGACTTCAATTATGGTCTCAGCCGGGTCTGCCATAGTCCAAATATCTATGTGTAGAAATTCTTTACCCGAAAGATCTGTTTCCTCGAGCAAGGTTCCCTGATAATTGAAATTAGGATAAGCAAGTAAAAGATTGCCTGTACCGGGATCAAACTCAGGATCAACCAGCCCATGGCCGGATTGTCCCCAATTAGGATCATAATTTGTTACAACGCTATTGTCGTACACATCACTAAAAAGTGACACCACATTATCAGGGTCAATCGTTGGGACAGGAGCGTTTGTAGTTGGTGTTAATGTTGGATCGCCGGGATCGTCTTCACCGCCGGAAACCGCTGAAGCAAAAGCAGGCTCTGAAAACAGATCATTTGCAGAATCATACTGATACAGCCAGAATGAGTACTCAGTAGCGTCTTCAAGTCCGCCGAGTCTGAATCCAAACGCGGCTTCGCCGTTACCATCACCGGGAGTACTGCCGAAAGCGTACTCGGTAGCATCCTGCGGATTTGCCGGGACATCGGCTGTTTGGGAATAGAAAAGTCTGTACTCAATATTAGCATCACCAACATTACTTGGACCGGCTGCAAGAAAAACTTCACCTGCATCTACCGGATCCGGCCCTACCATATCACTGGCCTGGAATCCGTCTGGCATTGAAGGAGGTGTTGGATCACCCGGATCGCCGGCCTCGCCGAGAACGAGTTCTACGTTATCTATAAAAACATCAGCACTGCTTAAACCAACCTCAAAGCCGAGTTTCATCTGTGGAAAAGTAGAGGTAACAACCGCACTCGTGGAGTAGGTTTCCATAGTGGTTGAAAGCTCCGTTTCAAATACTTCCAGTGATGCAAATCCACCACCTTCTTCACCAAAATACATGGTTAACTGACGCCCATCTTCTGATGACCGTGCATCAAACGTGATATCATACGTTTCGCCAATTTCCAAAGAGGCTTTCTGTTCCTCACTTAAAAGCTGAAATAACTGAACGTGCCATACGTCACCCCCTGCGTTCTGGATGTTTGTAATAGCAGCTTCACCATCAACCACATTGAAGTCTGCATCCACGCCGACGAAGTCGGCAACATATGTAGTCCAGTTGTTTAAACCGTCAGAGAAATTTCCATTCACAAGCACATTTTCACCTTCCTGAGCAAATACGTTGCTGCTCGTCCCAAAGAGTATCAAAAGTGCAAACAATGATGAAAATACAGTCTTTTTTACTTTCTGTAATTTATTCAATCTCATTTTATTGATCTTTTCATTAATAGATACGAAACCGCTTCCAGCTCCGCGTAACAATTTACAATATGCAAATTATTTTCATTTATTGCACTAAGATTTACAATAATTTTTCACCTCTGATTTATCGCATCAGCGCAAATTACCACTCATTTTTAATGGTTTATACGGATACTACTATCATTTACAGCAAATAAAGCCCAAAACCGACTGAGTATTACTGGGGTGTTTTTGGGATATCTGCGAGGAAGCGGTTCCATTTCGTGAATTTTATATACCAATTATGCAATTTTTTTTCATATATTTAGGTTGAGGCATTCCACATAGTCTCAGTAACTGTATGACACGAACGTGTTGCGACGTAATCGAAAAGGATTTGTAGAATGATAGAAAAGGTAACTCTCAAGGATATTGCCAAAGATTCAGGCTTATCTATTTCAACCGTATCCAGGGCGCTTACCCGGACCGGAAAGATCAGCAAGGAGAATGAGCGCAAAGTTTTTGAGAGTGCCCAGAGGCTTAATTATCCGATTGCCGTACTCAATACCCCCATTGATCTCCGCAATTCTATAAATATCGCACTGGTTACCAAACATTATACCGGTGAATTTTTCGCATCGCTTTTTGAGGGCTTCGATATCTCCTCCCTGGGAACCAAGGCACGGATTAACCTTATAAGTGTAAGCCACACATCTGATACCCCGAAGCAGGTTGCCTCCGAAATCACAAAAGCACATTTCGATGCAGCCGTAATTTTCCTGCCTGACTACAAAGCCGAAGACTACAAAGAACTGATCAACCACATTCCCGAAGATTACCCCGTAGTATCGATCGCCCCTATTGCCAATCCTGTAATGGATACGGTTACGTTCGACAACTACCGGGGCGGACATCTCGTAGCCAGCCATTTTGAGGATAAAGGCTTTACCCGACTGGGAATTATTGAGGGCCCTAAAAATAAATCCGAGGCGATGCTCCGGAAAAACGGGTACATCGATCACATCAGAGCATCCGACCGGCTGTCCCTGGTTTGGAAATTTACGGGAAGCTACTCGCTTGAAGACGGTCAGGATGCGTATGAGGCGTTCAAAAAAGCGCCCGTAAAACCGGAAGCCATTTTTTCCAGCAACGACGGAATGGCCATCGGGTTTATACAAAAAGCGATCAGAGATGGCGTAATTATCCCTGATGACGTTGCCATTGTTGGCTACGACGACCTGCCAACATGCGAACTGTATACGCCCACGATCTCTTCGGTATGCACACCATACGATTTACTTGGCAAAAAAACGCTTGAATTGATTTTTGACCGACTGCGTGAAAAAACCACGCCAGGCTACACCGGCTATACGAGCCTGGTTCCCGTTTCTCTGAAAATCCGCGAAAGCTCAACGAACCTGGTCAACGTTTTTTCAAAATATTATGACAAAGTGCCTGAGAACCTGTAGGAACGAAAAACTGATTTGGTGTACGTGTAATAACCAATCCGGAAACATCATTTCTCCGGGTAAATTATTTTCAGTAGATTCCTTATAGTGTTGCTCTATAAAGCTTCACTTTTCATTTTTTAATTGACCTGAATCTGGCTTACAGTTCGGTTATTATCCGCCATGCTTATGTGTTGCATGGTGTTATACCGAAAACCTGTATTCACAGGAACAGAAACTATTTTGCCATAATGTGAAGATGAATTTTCAATTATTAGTGATCTGCTTCATATATTTAGACTACCTTCAATGACCGATCAAACCACTCCACAGTCATAACATGAGAAAAAAGACAACGCTTAAGGATATTGCTTTAGACGCAGGGGTTTCCGTTTCCACAGTTTCAAGAGCGCTGGCCCGCAACGGTAAAATCAGCAGCGAAAAAGAAAAACGAATTTATGAAAGCGCGCAGCGGCTGAATTATCCGCTGCAGCTTACAAGTACTCCGTACGATCTGAGGATCAATGTAAATATCGCCCTTGTTACCTACTTTTATCTTGGAGAATTTTTTTCAGCGCTATTTGATGGATTCGACAAGGCCTGCCGTGATTCAAATGCAAATATTCGCCTGTTGAGCGTTGCAAACTCTAAAGATTCACACATTGATGTAATATCCGGCTTAACTGAATCAGGTTTTGATGCAGCTGTTATTTTTCTGCCGGATTTTGATGCAAACGATTACCGGAACCTGCTCAATGCCGTTCCCGATAGTTTTCCTCTTGTATCCGCTGCACCCATTGTAAGCCCTGTTTTGGATACCGTAACGTTCGATCACTATCGCGGCGGTCACAGCGTAGCCGCTCATTTCGAAGAGCAGGGTTTTAAAAAACTGGGAATCATTCTCGGGCCTACCTCAAAATCTGAGGCTATGCTGCGAAAAAACGGATTTGCTGATTATATCGCCGAATCGAAGGATCTTGACCTTATTTGGGAATGCCGGGGTGATTATTCCATACACGCCGGGATCAGCGCTTATGAAAAATATCGCGATACCGTGAACAAGCCAGAGGCCATATTCTGCAGCAACGACGACATTGCAATTGGATTCATCTACAGCGCAATTCGTGACGGCGTGAACATCCCTGAGGATGTAGCTATTGCCGGATTTGATGATTTGCCTAAATGTGAATTCTACACGCCTGCAATTACGTCGGTTCACACACCGTACGAAGTACTCGGCAAAAAGGCGATCAACCTGTTACTAACCCGCCTTAAAGAAGAAGCTGAACCGCAGCACAATGGCTATACAAGTATTGTGCCCGTTTCGCTTACGGTGAGGGAAAGTTCTCTGAATAGCGTAACTGAAGTACTTCCATAAATAATCTCTCTGGCTCATCTCCACTGTTCTGGCTTTTTCAAAAAGCCATGCCGGATTTTCACGTAAAAGGCTGAGAGATTTATCGTAGTCAAGATGCATACGAAACAAATCGTTGCGTCTGCATTTATTCAGAGCCACATCTGCACATTGCTCTGCACTTGAAGCAAAACAAGTAAATAGAGATAAAAAAAACCATCACCACCAGAATAACCGGTAGTGATGGTTCTGTTTGTTTCCAGAAGTGCCGCTAATTTCTTTGGAACACAGCAGCCTTACTTCAAGATCAATATCCCGGGTTTTGAATAAGAGTATTGTCTGAGAGATTTATTTCAGACTGCGGGATTGGCAGTAAGCCAAGACGGTCTGTTCTGAAATTGATTGAGATTTCAGCCTGAGCCTGCCCGTTAATTTTATCCGCTGCAGTATCAAGGCCCATTCTCAGCAAATCCCAGTAACGGTGGCCCTCGCCGGCAAATTCGAGCCTGCGCTCTTCCATTATATTTTCTTTGGTTGCCGGAATGGATACAAAATCACTCCCGTATGCTCTTTCGCGTACCTGATCAAAATAAAGCTGCGCATTTGCCGAGCCGAGCTCAGCTGCCATCAGTTTAACATCAGCGAGGCGGAATACGGGACGGTTGTATGGCCAGTTGAAATCTACGTTTACAGAAGGCGTATCCTGATTTCTCGGATAAAACTTCTTGAACACAAATCCCTGAAACTGATACATTTCGTCGGGAGCGTGATTCACTCCTTCCGCAACCGGATCAAGAATACTTACAAAGTATCTTGAATCTGTATCCTGATTAAAACTGCCGGCTAAATCGCCGGTAACCGGCTGAAAAGACCAACCTCTGGAATAAATCGGGTGGAACCCGACTCCGCGAAGGCCTGTCATCGTTGTTGCCCAGTTACCTATCGAGCCATTCAGAAAACCCCAGTCACCAAAGGTGTTCGTGATATGCTGAATAGAAAAAACAGCTTCGTTGTTGTTGTTGCCGGCTGTGCCCCAAAGGTCAGCGAAGTCTGGCAATAACGCATGGCCACTCTGGTTAACGATATCCTCAAGATGCCCCACAACTTCAGCAGATGAGATCGGCAGATCACCTAACCCAAAAACCGGTTGCGCATAATCCTGATAGTAAAGATACACACGCCCAAGCAGAGCTTTTGCAGCCCATGTTGAGGCACGCCCAACTTCAGCTGACGGGATTGTTTCACGCAGTTTTGGGATAATTTCCACAAGCTCGTTTACGAGAAAGGCGTACACATCACCCGGATCGGCTTGCTGAACGCGTACTTCAGCAGCAACGAGAGGACGCTCGAAAAGCGGTACGTTTCCAAAGAACCTAACCAGATCGAAATATAGCAATGCTCTCAGAAACCGAGCTTCGCCATAAAAATAGTCGCGTGTTTCTCTGTTTGGGAAGTCGATATTATCGATGTTCTCAATTAACAAATTGGCACGGTAAATCCCGGTAAACCGGTCTGACCATAAGCCAAGCACTTTCCCGTTGGTCACAGCAATGTTGTGTGCGTTAAACTCAACAAGAGCAGGCTGATCCCCTGATCCGCCACCTCCTGCGTATGCATCATCCGACAGCATATTGGATACAACATCAAAAGGATGGAATCCATCGTTTGATCTGCCGTGCGAGAAGGTAAGCGTTTCGTACACAGAAAATAATGCCTGCTCAGCATCCTGCTGAGTCTGGAAGAAGTTATCCTGTACTCTTTCTACCGGCGGGTCGTGGCTGAGGAAATTATCCATACAGCCAGAGAACATCAGCGGCAGAACTAAAACTATAAATGTAAATACTATTTTTTTCATGGTTCTGTATTATTAAAAATCAAGATTTACACCAAAGAGGAACGTGCGCGCCTGCGGATAGACATTTCTGTCGATACCAACATCAAGCGCCCAGCCGGATCCGATTTCCGGATCATGTCCGTCGTAGCTGGTGAAAGTCAGCAGGTTTTGTGCTGATGCATATAGCCTCAGGCGGCTTGCACCGATTGCATTAACTGCTGTTCTTGGCAGCGTGTATCCGATAGTAAGGTTACGAAGCCTTACGTAGCTTCCATCTTCAACAAAGAAGTCGGAAGGCCTGGCGTAGTTGCCGTTCGGATCGTTGATCGTTACTCTCGGATGAGAGTTGGATGGATTTTCGGGAGTCCAGCGATCAAGCACGCTGCTTTTCCAGTTTGGCATATTCAGATCGTGGCGACGTGTTCCGCCGGTATAAATATCGTTACCGAATGAACCGAACCAGAACATATTCATATCCCAGTTTTTCCATCCAAGATTGAAGTTAAAGCCAAGGGTGAAATCAGGATACGGATCGCCGATCTTAACGCGGTCTTCATCGGTAATTTGTCCGTCGCCGTTGACGTCAACAAAGATCAGATCACCGGGACGTGCATTTGGCTGGATGAGCTGGCCATCGGGGCCAACGTGCGCCTGCACTTCTTCTTCAGTCTGGAAAATTCCCGCCGTGCGGTATCCCCAGAAAAATGCAATCGGATACCCAACCTGAGCCATAGCCACGTTATTCATAGAGGTTGAGACACTGGCACCAAAGAGGCGGCCTTCTTCATTATTGATGGCCGTTACTTCGTTGACGTTATATGTACCGGTCAGGGTAATATCGTAGTTCCAGTCACCTGAAATTCTTCTCATCCCGGACTCAAGCTCTAAACCTGAGTTTCTTACCTCGCCACCGTTAATAACCGGAGCGGCATTTCCAATAAACTGCGGGATTGGAGCAGAAAGGAGCAGGCCCTTTGTTTTTTTGGCGTAATAGTCGAGGTTTACAAAGTAGGCGTAGTCAGCAAATGCGGTTTCCAAACCAAGGCTGAACTGCTCGGATGTTTCCCATCTCAGGCCGGTGTTGGCAATCTGAGCTGGATAAGCGCCGGTAACCTGGGTACGGTCGGTCTGGCCAAAGCCGTAACCAATGTGTGTGGTAATCAGCGGAGTAAAGCTGAACTGGCCGATGTTGTCACTTCCGTTCTGCCCCCAGCCGCCTCTTATTTTAAGAAGGCTCAGCCAGTCTAAATCAGGCATAAACTCTTCGCGTGTAATAACCCAGCCGGCAGAGAATGCAGGGAAAGATGCCCAGCGGTTATCGGGACCAAATTTCGAGGAACCATCAACCCGGAAAACACCTTCGAAGAGGTATTTATCGTCGTAGCTGTAGTTTACTCTCGTGAAGTAGGATGCGATTGACTCTACGCCCATCCCGCCGTAATTGGTCGGGCTGTCAGGATCGGTTCCTGTAGAGAGCCATGCATGCTGGAAAGAAGGCATACTAAGATCAGCTCTGGTACCACCGACAAATTCATTTCTGCGATCCAGAAGCTCAAATCCGGCAATACCGCTGAACGCATGAACACCAACTTCGTCGGAATAGCTCAATACGTGGCTCGTCTGCCAGGTTGTAAAACGGTTTTGCTCCTGAAATGCGATGGTCGTTTCGTTTATCGCGTTACCACCAAGGTTAAACTCGGGCAGGAATGAACGGTTGTTACCGTAAGCAAAGTCGATATCAAATGAAGATCTGAGGCTGAAGTTATCTGTGAAGTTAAACTGGCCAAAAATTCCACCGACGATTTTATCTTCATTGTACTCAGCATTGATCGTTTCAATAGCCGCAACCGGGTTAACCACTTCCTGCGAGGCATAAGGAGACTGAGCAAAAGAGCCATCCTCGTTTCGCACCGGCGTAACCGGGTCGATATTCACCGCACGTGCCATTACGCCGCCAAATTCCTCATTCGGATTTATACCGCGCGTGGTTTTACGGGTATAATTGAAGCGGCTGCCGTAATTCAGGCGGCCGGCAGTATGATCAGAGTTAACGCGGAACGTGATGCGCTCGTAGTTGGATTTACCCTGAGCTACAATACCATCCTGATAACGATATGATAAGGATGTTACATAACGCGAATTATCCGTTCCGCCGGATAAGCTGAGGCTGTGATTCGTTACCGGAGCATTATAAAAGAAAACCTCATCCTGCCAGTCGGTTCCTGATCCGATTTCCTGAATTCTGTCCTCTATATCAGGGAATGGGATGGTTCGGTTATCGTTGGCAAAGCTTTCATTCATGATCATCATATAATCCGGAGCATCGAGTAAGTCTACTTTTCTCCACGGATTCTGAATACCGGTGTAACCATTATACGAGATACGAATCTCGCCCGGACGCCCGGACTTTGTGGTAACCATTACGACACCATTCGCACCACGCGCACCGTAAATGGCCGTAGCGGATGCATCTTTAAGCACTTCAATAGATGAAATATCGCTCGGGCTGAGGTAATCAATGTTTGTCACCGGCATACCATCCACAACGTAAAGTGGCTCAGCATCCCCTGTGGTTCCAACACCTCTGATTCTAACCGTTGAACCGGAACCGGGCTGGCCGGAGTTTTGCATAACCATTACACCGGCGGTGCGGCCCTGCAGTGCCTGCTCAACACGAAGTGATGCAGATTGTTCGATCTGCGAAGCTTCAATTCGGGAAATAGCTCCCGTAACCAGGCTTCTTTGCTGGATACCGTAGGCTACCACAATGAGCTCTTCGCCTGCTACAACGTCGTCTACAAGTCTCACATTAATAACGTCGTTGCCCGCTATTTCTACTCGTTGCGTAACATACCCAATGTAGCGGAATACGAGAACGCCTTCGAGAGAAGGAACGGTCAGGGAAAACTCACCATCAACGTTTGTAGTCGTGCCGATACTGGTTCCTTCAAGGAAGATGTTTACCCCAATCAGCGGTTCATTAGTATGTCGGTCTGTTACTGTTCCGTTGATGGTCTGACCAAAAACGGCAATCGGAAAAAAAAGAATCCCAAAAGAAATCAGGATTAAGGTTTTTAGCTTTTCCATGTCATATGGATTAGGTTTTAGGATACATATTCTGATTAATAAATAAGGCAGCTCCCGGACTATAAAAGCCCTTTCAAAGGTTCCGGATATAAAAGTCTGATACTGCTGGTCAACTCACATATTTATAAACTTAGATGAAAGCTCATGTATTTATGAATTTACCTTTCAACTATCGACCCCATCAGCCGAACCCCTTCCAATAATATAAATGAAAATAAATGCAAACTCCACAATTTATGCAAACATTATGAAATAATTTTGCATAAACCATAATACACTCTCTGAGACTCAAAATACACCACACAAATCAAAGCAGGACCGGCGCCTGGTTTCTATTCTTAAAAAAACCACATCTTTATAAAATAGCGGTTTTTAAATTAATAATCGACCATAAATACCAACACACCCGCCTGCTCCAACTCATAATCCATTGAATATTAATTAAAACACCTCCCTGTTTTCACATCCGTTAAAAAAACCGCATTTAAACGCGTTTAAGCATTAATTACAACATGCCACCCCAACATATTTCGTGCATTTTCGAAAATTTTGGAAATTAATATTGCATATTTTCCAAAAATAATGCAATTTATTTGCATAACTGAGGTTGTAAGGAAGCGAATTAGTGAAACCGCTTTCAGGAACCATGGTTTGACTTAGTACATCCAACACAAATTTTAATGCCTATTTATATGAATACACTATATACAATGCTTCAAAAAGCTACTGCTGCCTGCTTGTTTATGACTCTGATGATGGCCGGCGCGGTTCATTCACAGGGAATCCTTCCACCCGATGAGGTCGAGGATCTTCAGGATCTGCCACTCATCTTTAACGTTGATACTGATGAAATCGACTGGGAAGATTACACTATGTTTCCTTTTGACGGCGCAGGCCTCGAAAGAATAGAAAACCCGGATCAGTCTGGAATCAACACAACCAACTGGGTTATTGAGTATAAGAAAGGCGGAGCCGGTGAAGGTGGTCAGCCATGGGCCGGATTCTTCTATCGTACCGATGAGGCAATTAACATTACGGATGATTCCGTTTTCCGCCTTCATGTTTGGTCGCACCGCAGCGGTATCCAGGCCATGCTAAAACTCGAGATGAGAGAGTTTGACGTAGAATCTGCCGAAATGTTTGTTGACATCGACACCGCCAATGAGTGGGTTGAGCTTGAGTGGGACTTAAGCGGCGTTGACCAGAATACCCCATGGGATATGGCTGTTATTATTTTGGATCTCGCCGGAGAAGCCGGTGATGCAAGTGATAACTTCACCTGGTATCTCGATCAGTTTGAGTTCGATGATGGCCTGGCCACTAACATCGACGAAGGCACCAGCGATGTTCCATCACGTATGACCCTCGCCCAGAACTATCCAAACCCGTTCAACCCAACTACGAACATCAGCTTCGCGCTTCCGCAAGCCAATCACACCGTACTTGAAGTGTACAATATGCTTGGCCAGAGAGTAGCTACTCTTGTGAACGAAACGCTCTCAGCCGGACAGCACAATGTTAGTTTTGATGCTCAGAACCTCTCAAGCGGTATCTATATCTACCGCCTGCAGTCTGGTAATGAAGTAATTTCCAGAAAACTTACTCTGGTTAAGTAATAAACTACCCCATTAAAAAAGGCTGCAGGCATCGAGCCCGCAGCCTTTTTTTCATAAGATCGTTTTTTCACGGTACTGTTTCCCCTCTGCAGAGTCTTCAACGAAACTCTAACGTTAAAGCTCTCAATTCACGAACATAAATGAGGGAAAATGATCAACAAAAATAAATCCGTAAACGCATACCAATCCTATCCTGAAACTGCGTTTTGATACACTCTCCTGAACCTTCTGATTACTAAGTTACCGGCAACAGCTGGTTTCCCCGGCACAACAGAAATTGCACAGCTCAGTATTTTTGGAAGATCAGTTCAAAGAGGAAGCTGCTGGCATACAATTGATTTACCTTTGGTCGGAATAAGAACCGAAGTATCGTTATCTTACTGAAATTTTTTCGACCCAATTGTACAAAATTTACTCTACCGTAATTAATGAGAAAGAAAGTAACGCTCAAAGACATCGCTAAAGACGCCGGAGTATCCATATCGACGGTATCAAGGGCTTTGGCAAGAACCGGTGATATCAGCAGCGATAAAGAAAGGGCAATATTCGAAAGTGCCCACCGGCTCAACTATCCGCTTTCGATTGATTCCATGCCGTTCGAGCATCGCAAATGTGTTAATATCGCTTTGGTTACTTTTTTCTTTACAGGTGAGTTTTTTTCTTCTCTTTTTCACGGCTTTGATAAAGCTACGATGGGCACAAATGCAAACGTAAAGCTCGTTAGCGTCAGCCACTCCGGCTCAAACCAGGTTGGAACCATCGCTGAACTAAAGAAGTCCGGATTTGATGCAGCCGTAATTTTCCTCCCTGATTTTGTGGAAAAAGATTACCGCAACCTGCTTAAAGCTATTCCCGAAAACTTTCCACTTGTATCCTCAGCCCCTATTGTAAGCCCGGTTCTCGATACCGTTACGTTCGATCACTATCGCGGAGGCTACAGCATTGCAAGCCATTTTAACGATCAGGGTTTTAAAAAACTTGGCATTATTCAGGGCCCCGCGTCAAAGTCAGAGGCCTTATTACGCAAAAACGGATATACAGACTTCATAGCCAAAAGCGACGACCTCTCTTTAGTATGGGAAGCCAAAGGAGATTACTCCATCGATGCCGGAATTAATGCATATAAAAATTACCGCGAAAGCGTAGTGAAACCAGATGCCATTTTCTGCAGTAACGATGATGTGGCAATCGGCTTCATGCACAGTGCCATCCGGCATGGAGTTATGATACCCCACGACGTTGCCATTGCCAGTTTTGATGATCTACCAAAATGTGAATATCACACACCCACCATTACCTCTGTGCGAACACCCTACGATATACTTGGCAAAAAAGTAATTGACCTGATTTTAGAGCGCCTGCAGGATGGATCAAGCCATCAGCATACGGGTTATACAAGCCTCGTACCGGTTTCGCTGAGCATTCGCGAAAGTACCACAGGATGCACAAAATTTTCCCGGGAGCATTACAAGAGATTTACAGAGCTGGCTCAGAAGGTATGATAAAACGATGTTTCATTGACTGAAACAAGCAGATATTTATGACTCCACTTTACAAAAAGCCGGATCAAACAGCAGGTTCACGCGTATCCGACCTGCTGTCCCGTATGACGCTGCGCGAAAAAATCGGGCAGATGACGCAACTGGATATTACGCTGATCAACCGGACGGGCAAACAGAACAACGTTGAAATCAATCCTGATAAAGCCCGGAAACTGATTTCGAAATATCACATCGGATCATTTCTGAACGGCGAAGCAGAGCGGCCTGAACAGTGGTTTGAGTTTATGCGGGATCTGACGAAAATTGCAGTTGAGGAATCGCGTCTGGGAATTCCCGTCATTTACGGGATTGATCACGTGCACGGAGCAAATTATCTGGGCAGGGCCACGATCTTTCCGCAGCCGCTGAATATGGCGGCAACGTTCAATCCGGATCATGCGTTTAACGCAGGACGCGTGATGTCAACCGAAGCCGCGCGACTTGGGCATCACTGGGCATTTTCGCCGATTCTTGATCTGGGCGTAAATCCGGTATGGGCACGATTGTATGAGACGTTCGGCGAAGATCCCTGGCTTGCGGGCGAAATGGGAAAAGCGTACACGAAAGGCATTCAGGAAAATGATGAGATCCTGCCCTGGAAAATGGCCGCAACCGGAAAACATTTTATCGGATATTCCGATCCCCGTTCCGGACACGACCGAACACCCGCGCTGCTTCCGATGCAGCACATTCACGAATTTCATCGTCCGGCGTTTCAGCAGGCCGTTAATGCAGGGCTGAAAACGATTATGGTAAACAGCGGCGAGGTAAACGGCGTACCGGTTCACGCATCGCATGAGCTTCTTACCAAACTGCTGCGCAAGGAAATGGGCTTTGAAGGTGTGATTGTAACCGACTGGGCGGATGTCGAAAAGCTGGTTCATTTTCACTACACGGCGCCGAATATGACCGAAGCCGTTTACGATACGATCATGGCGGGGATCGATATTAATATGACCCCGAAAGATCTGGATTTTATCGACATCCTGTATCAGCTGGTCGAAAGCGGCCGAATTCCGGAATCGCGAATTGATGAATCGGTACGAAGAATTCTGAAGCTTAAGTTTGAGCTCGGCCTGTTCGAAAATCCGTATCCGACGGATGAATTTCTGGATGTGATTGAAAAACCTGATCACCGCCAAAAAGCCCTGAACGCGGCGCAGGAATCCATCATCCTTCTGAATAATGATAACATCCTTCCGGCTGAAAAACCGAAAAGAATCGCCGTGCTTGGTCCGTCCGCATCCTCAAAAAGAAACCTCTGCGGCGGCTGGACGCTCGCCTGGCAGGGCGGCAAAGAGGAAAAGTTTCCGGATGAAATGCACACCGTATTTTCCGCCATCCGGCAGGAATTCCCGGACGCAAAAACCGAGCTGATCGAGCCTGAATTTTTTGAGCAGGATCAGTATGACATCCCCAAAAAACTCTCTGCGTTTGATCTTCTGATCTATGCCGGCGGCGAAGAACCGTACTGCGAATTTGCGGGAAACATATCTGACCTCAGACTACCGGAAAATCAGATTAGAGAAATCAAGTTGGCGTCGAAAGCCGGTTTGCCGCTTGTTCTGGTGCTTATCCAGGGCCGGCCAAGAATTTTTAAGGATGTCGCGCCGGATGCCCAAGCCATCATCCACGCCGGACTGCCCGGATTTGAAGGCGCGGAAGCAATTGCCAAAATTATCAGCGGAAAGGTGAATCCTTCGGGAAAACTTCCGATATCCTACCCCGTTGATCCGAATCATTTCCTGAACTACAATCACAAAAAAAGCGCGCTCTACTCTTTCGATGTAACGGAAGAAAATCAGATCAGGCAGGATGAGATACAGTTCACCGATTACCCGTTTGGATTTGGACTGAGTTACACAACCTTCAACTACAAAAACCTGAAGCTCAGCTCAAAAAAGGTGAACGAAAACGGCGAAATAACCGCAACCGTCGAGGTGAAAAACTCCGGATCAAGAGTTGGAACCGAGACGGTACTTTGGTTTACCTCCACGCATTACGGGAGGATATCGCGTCCGGTTAAAGAGCTACGCAGCGTTAACAAAGTTCACCTGAAGCCCGGAGAATCTGCGAAAGTTGAATTCACGTTCAAACCTGAATCACTGTCCTACCCGGATGAAAACGGGAAGCCGGTTTTGGAAGCAGGAACGTACAGCGTGATAGTTGGAGGGATGAGGAGAGAATTTGAGGTTAGCGGGGGTTGAATTAATTCAAAGTTCAAAATGTAAAATTCAAAATTTTAATTCAGAATTCAGAATGGGGGACATCTGCTGCCATAATTTATCACAAACCAATCCTGTAGGGACAGGGCATGCCCTGTCCCTACAGGATTGATTTTACATGCATTTACGCATTTATTTACCACGCATCCACAAAACTTAAATAGCGCCCATACCTCCCGATTTCCTTGTATTTTACAACTTAATTCACCAGATTACAGTCAGTTAGGCACAGGTCATAACCCCTATCAAAATTCTGGAATCATGAAAAAATCCCTTCTTATTATCATCGCAGCCTCGTTTTTGTTTGTCTCCTGCGGAATTATTTCCGGATCGGATGATGATAACGGGCTTAATTTTGTTGCTGAACAAACCATTGCAAACTCGGAAACGATAACCGTTTACAAGAGTATGAACTACATTGCTGTGTGGTTCAGTACTGATACTAATGGTTCTGTTATCACTGATCTTGCCGGATCATATAATCTGCAGCCTGTTAGGGGTTATACTCATGATCCATTTTTAAACTTTGAAGCCTTAATTTTGCCAGCCGGTTCATTTTTCGTATTCAGGCTTCCTTCCGGTGCCGACGCGACCAGCTTTCACAGTTTCACTCCCGGGCTCTCGGCTGCCCATTTTCCAAATCATGAACTCGTTGACTATGCGATGCCCGCTTATGCCTACAGCCCGGATCAGGCCGGCTGGTTTTATCCAACTAACAGACTCTCAGTGGCTTCCGATGATCCGGATTTCAACCCTGAGCAGCTGGCGGAGCAGTTCGGCCTTGAATATGAAGGAATGCCGTTTGAAAATTTAGATGTTCACAGGTTTGTGGATAACCGTTTCGAGCACGGATCACCATATAGTTTGTCCCTGAAAATTATGAACTCAGGCGACTTCAGGTATGCGCATCCGAGCGCTTATCATCTTATAGAACCTCAAGGTCGATGATTTTTTACAGCCTAAAATGTGGATATAAGAATTAGTTACCGAATAAATATCACTCCCATGAAACTCTCCTCCTTATCCCTCATCATTCTCTTTTTTGCTTTGGTAATGTTCACCGGTTGCACCGATAATTCGGTTTCCTCCGGAGAAGAGATTGTTCCGGGAGAGCTGCTTGCAACACTCGAAGATTCAGAAACCGGGGTTGATCCCGCTGAGCTTATCCAGTCATTTGAGCTTGAGCTGCTCGAATACTTTCAATACGTAAGAATCTTACACATCGGCGTACCGGAAGGCGAAGAGTACAAATGGATTGAGGTACTCGAAAGCCATCCGGAAATTAAGCACGCCTCGCCGGTGAGAAATAATGTGACGTTGCGATAAGCTGGCCAGTTATTTAACCAGCATCATTTTACGGGTCTCAACGAAAGTATCCGTTTCGAGACGATAAAAATAGACGCCGCTGTTCAGATCACTCGCATCAAACTGCACCTGATGTTGTCCGGCAGAAATCTGCTCATTGATGAGTGTGGAAATACGTTGGCCAAGAACGTCGAATACTTCCAGCCTGACGTGATCGTTCACCGGCATTTCAAACGTAATTATGGTTACCGGGTTGAACGGATTCGGATAGTTTTGCTCAAGCGATATCTGTTCGGGAGTTTCATCCGGATCTGTTCCAACATTCGCTTCGGGCGTTACACGTACAGCAAGCTGGCTGACTTGCTCTTTTGAAGCCTCAATGGGCCTTGCCATCATCACATTTTCATCACTGGTATTTTTTCCGGCTTCACTCAGATTAAAATGGTAGTGATCAGAGGCAGCCATATCCAGCACTACTCCTGTCGTATTATCAATCAGCTCTATGGAAAACCCTTCAGGAATGCCTTCCATATCCCAGGAAAGCTCCATTTCTTCGGAAATATCAGAGGCGTTTATACCTAACTCAAACTCTGTTGCTTCGGTCAATTCTGTTGGAACTGACTGAATATCCATTGCGGGATCATCCGCGAATCGGGTAAATAACGTCAGGTAGTCCGCAGACATTGACTGAAGCTGATATGCTGAAAACGCGTCATATCCATGATTTGCTTCGGGATGAAACACCATGATCGTTTGTGACCGATGCTCTCCGCTTTCAAGATTGAAAACAATCTCACCGGTTTCGGACTGGCTGTAGAACGTAGTGCTTCCGTTCTGAACATCTTCCGTCATAGTCAGCTCTGGCGTACCCGTATTGTTGGCTTTCACCCAGAAACCCTGCCAGGGTGCGATTAGGCCATCACCCAGCGTCCCGGTTGTTCCGTTCCAGGTCAGATAGTCCTGTGTTTCAGGATCATAAATGTATATCACGTTATCGAGGCCTTCACGGGTCCAGCCTGTATCTGCATCCCAGTCGATGGTGGCGTTATATGGGTTTCCGACAAGATTCCAGCCATCTTCTGCGTCAATGTAGCCTCCGGCTGACTCAGTGAGGGAAACATCAGGAGAGACGGTTCCCGTATGCACATTTCCTTCAACGTTAAGGTTTTTCGGGAAGCCGGTTTCTATGCCCTCTTCAAAAGGGTCTTCATCTTCATAAATAAAAACGGAAATGGCTTGTCCAGCATCCAGCACATCATCAGCCGATGCCGGTTCGGAAAATCCACGTTCATTTATATTGCCGTCGCCTTCGTTCCAGACCAATACGCTGGCTTGTCCGGTTTCTTCAGCAGCACCGGGAAAACCCTGCGTCCATGTTTCGGAAAGCAGATTGGCAATGGTAGCATCTTCTGCCGGTGATGAGATTAGCCTCCACCCTTCGTTGTCGGTAATTTCGAGGTCTGTGCCGGTACTTTCCAGAGTGATATCAAGAGCCGGTTTAAATTCGTCGGATGCATAAGGAGAGGCGAACCTGTATCGTGTAAAGAAATCCGGAAAGGCATTTGTCGGATCAAAATAGTCGGCCTGAATACGGAAAAAGACAAATGTATCACCGCTGGTTTGCGCATCTGCAATTCTATCATTCAGGAAGCTTGTAATGTCAGCTTCTACAAACGTACCGCTTTCAGCTTCCTCCGCCTCAACAAACGGGGTTTTGATGCTTACATATCCTGTGTTTAAACCAACAGAATTGTCCCACTCATCTTCAGCAGAAAAAGCACTATGGTCGAGAGATGAATCTCTGTTTTGTGTCGATCCAAAGAGATCTACATTAAAATCCGGCTCGCTTCCGATGGGGTCAAGAGACTGCGCATCCGTTAGATAAAGTCGCAATATGGCTTCTTCTACAGGTTCATCAATCCCGTCTATATCATATTGTATAATAGTTCGCCAATAAGATTCGTCGGAAGTTGAACTTTCAACTGAGGCATCCAGAAAATTGGATGAAGAGTTTTCATCATCAATTTCAAATGTAAATATTCCCTGAAACTGCCAGCTAAATCCGGGGTTGAAGTAATAAGCTCTCGCTCTGTAGGTATCCTCATCTGCATAAATAGTTAAATCCTGTGCTTTAAGTTCATGCTGGACGGATTCTAACGTGAACAATAATGCGAGTGTTACAACCAACGAAGTAAATAGCTTTGTAGTAAATGATTTCATCACGATTATAATATAATTTGAATAATTTATCTGAATGAAAATAAAAATTATACACCCTAATACAATATTTCAAAACACATAACCCGCTCTATTTATTTACTTAAATTTATACACTTTAATTTATATCCAATTATCTATCTTTAATCACAGTTATCGGAATTATATAATGAATTTATTTAATCATTTAAATATCTATGCATGCCTGCAAATAAACCTACCTTTTATTAACTGTTGCCCATTTAGCTATAAGTACATACATAAGGAAGACAAAATGACATTTTTTAGCAATAACTGAGTGTAATAAGGACCAGAACCTCTGATCCATAAAGTTTTACATATTTAAGAGAGGGTGACGTATCCTGATCGGTATATCAGGCCTTTAAGTGGCCGTTAATTGCAAATAGTTAGTCGTTTATTCTAAAAAACCGGGACACATCAGCAACCAATCTTCAAATTCTCAATTCTTCAAACCTCCGCCTCCCCATACCCTTCCTTAAACTTCGGATATCTCCGAAACGTGATCCACATATACACGCCGGTGATCAGCGCGGCGCCAACATCAGCAAGCGGAAAGGCAAGCCAGATTCCGTTGAGGCCGAACTGCATCGGAAGTAGAAAAACGAGGGGAATCAGGATGAAACCCTGTTTTGAAAGCGCGAGAATCAGCGCGGGTTTTGCCCTGCCAATGGCCTGAAAATAGGCGCTCCCGAGCAGGTTAATGGCAATCAGCGGAGTGGCCAGAAAAACCATGCGCAGCGCGGGAACCGTTTTGCTGATTAATTCAGGATCGTTGGTAAACACGGATACAATGTCTTGGGTAAAGATCATGATCAGTGAAAACGTGAACAATGCGATAAGCGTGGCGGAGGTCATGGAAATTTTAATGATTTTCCGCACTCTTCCCATAAGCTC
>PXAI01000267.1 GCA_003567135.1 Balneolia bacterium
AGGGTCAGCGTGTAGCCACGCTCGTCAGCGGCACCCAAAACGCCGGACAGCATCAGGTAACCTTCGATGCCAGCCGCCTCGCCAGCGGAGTTTACCTCTACCGCCTGCAGGCCGGCAGCACCACCATTACCCGCAAAATGATGTTGATCAAATAATTCAGAATTAAGAATTCATAAATTCAGAATGGCCGGTTCGCGCCTGCCCCGACACTTCGGGAAATGATTGCGAATCGGCCATTTTTTTTGGACATGATTGCAATGGTGTTGGCACCACCTACAGGGCGAAAAATTTTTCGCCCCTACGGTTAATATCGCCCATCTCACCCTTCTCACTCTCTCACCCATCTCACCCTCTCACCCATCTCACTCATCTCACTCATCTCACCCATCTCACCCTCTCACCCATCTCACTCATCTCACTCATCTCACCAAAAACGGTACAATCGCCCGGTCCATCAATCCGTAAATCCGGTTATTCATCCCAAATGCGCGTGAATCGGGATTTCCGGTAAGGACCACCACGGCATTCAGTTCGGGGATTATGAACATGTACTGTCCTCCGTAACCCCAGGCGAACCAGGCGCGGTGACCGGCAAAAGTGTTGTTCCACCACAAATAGCCGTAGTTGTGACCTCTGGGATTAAAGCTCGTACGCTCGAAATGGTTTTCAAGGGATTCTTCGATCCACTCTGCAGAAATTAGCTGCTGCCCGTTGTGAACGCCGCCGTTCAGATAGAGTTTGCCGTAGTCAAGCAGCGCGCCGGGACTGATGGCCATGTTGTTGCCGCCAAAGAAATATCCTGCAGGTTCGCGATCCCATCCCCCAATACGGATATTCATCGGGCTAAAAAGATAGCGCTCGGCAAAAGCGCGGGTTGAAATTCCGGATGCTTCCGTAATTAGGGCCGATAAAATGTGCGTATCCCCCGTGCTGTATCGCATCCGCTCGCCCGGCGTGTGCAGCATCGAGCCGTTCAGCGCACCGGCCACCCAGTCATTTCCGGCTACCCACCTTCCGTAATTTCTGAAACTCGTCGATTCAAGTCCGCTCGACATCGTAAGCAGATGCCGGATCGTAATCTGCTCTTTCCCCGGATCGTTTATCCTGTTGAAATACTGCGGCAGGTATTTACTTACCGTATCATCGATATCCGTGATGTAGCCGTGATCAACCGCAATTCCAATCAGCGATGAGATAATATTTTTGGAGGCCGACTTTATGTTGATCGGACGGTTTCTGTTCATATTTCCGGTGTACAGCTCGTGCAGAATTTCGCCATCCTGCCAGACGATGAACGAGCTCAGCTCTCTCAATCCGCTTACGGCCTCAAGCAGTTCATCTGATGAAACTTCGGGCAGATTCACCTCCGGTTCAGGCTCCGGTGGCGACACATCCCCCGAATCTCTTTCTGAATTCGCGCCGCAGGAAAAAAGGATCAGTAACAGTAAAACGTGTATTAACATCTTCATCGGTCTCTTAACGGTGTCCCCCGTGATTTAGTTCGGGATTGTTTTCAAAACAGCATCCCAATTTCAGCTTATGCCGTCTGAACTTGAGCGTATTATTTTGCATATTGGCACCGTAAACAGATCAGAAATAATTTCACATAATGCTCCTAACCCGACGCGAATTTATTAAGCTTGGCAGTGCAGGTCTCGCCGGCCTGGCGCTTGCCGGGTGCTCCACCTCAATTTCGGATCAGACCCGAAACAGGCTTCACATCATTTGTATGGCCGATCTTCATTCTGCCCACGAAAGCCTGCCCCGGATTTCCGGCATGATTCACCAACTGAATGATACCACTTCGGTTCCCATTTTAATTCTGATCAACGGCGATATTTTTGAGGCGGGAAACGTGGTGGCGCTGCGTTCACAGGGTTCGCTGGAGTGGAAATTCCTGGAGCGGCTTCAGCAGGTAGCTCAGGTGGTCGTGAATGTCGGTAATCATGAAGGAGCGCTTGAAGATGACCTCACCGAGGTAGTGGAGCGGATGCAAAACCTGGGAATCCGGGTGGTTTCGAATATTTTTGAGACCTCAACAGAAACGCTGCTGGCCGAACCGTTTACCACCGTGCAGCCCGGAGGACGCGAAGTTCGGATCGCGGGAATTGCCACCGACGACGCCTCAACCTATCGCGAGATCCACCGAAACCGCTGGACATTTCCCGATGCGGAAGCCTACGCGGCTGATCAGATCGCATCCATCCTTGATGCTGAGATGCTTAACATTGTGATGGATCACGACGGAATTTTAAGCGATCAGGCGATGAAGAACAGCCTGCCCGACGGAACCTTGCTTCTTGGTGGCCACGATCATCTCAGGCTGATTAATTTACAGGATTCGTTCATTGGCCTGCATTCCGGATGGTGGGGCGCTATCGTCGATCAGGTGACGGTTACGTTTGAGGATGACAGGCACACTTTTGAGCTGAGAACCTACGAACTGACTCCCGATTCGCCCAAAGACCTCACGCTGCTGCAGGCTGTTCAGCAGGCTGAAAACGAGCACCTGTCCTCAAACGAGCGTGAGGTTGTTGCCGTTACCGCATCCCCGCGGGATCAGATTGAAACAATGGAAGCGTGTGTCGGTCTTCTGCATCAGGCTACCGAAACTGACTGCACGCTTTTGAATAACACAACGTTCGGAGCCGCCCTGCCTCAGGGCAATATCCGGCGCCATGATATGAACGCGGTGATCCGGTTTGACAGCGGCATGATGCAGACTGAAGTGAGCGGCGCCCAGCTTGAAACCATCCGGGGAACCGCCAATCAGCAAAATATGACCAACTGGACGCAAAGCGCCGGCGAATACGTGCTTGGCCCCTTCCCCGAAACCATTGATGCAAATGAGGTGTACACACTTAGCGTAAACGCCTGGATCGCCCTCGATTTTAACCAGCAGCGCTTTCTCGGCCTCAGCGGACTTTCATTTTCACCCGTGCCAGACCTGGATTCCATCCGCGAAGTTGTCGCAAACGGACTAAGCTGATTATGGTCCGTTTTCAGCGCGAATCAGAAACTCTTCGCCCGTATTTTCATCGAGCACGGTAACTGCGGTTCCATCTTCGGAAATGGTCCACTGGGGCTGCGGAAAATCGGTATCGCTTTCATACGCCCAGGGATAATCGCCGAGCGTCGTCCCGTTTTCGCGATCCAGCAGCACCGCCCTGTGCAGATCAACAATAACCTGCGTCCCGGCTGATCCCGAATAGTAAATCACAACCGCAAAGCGGGAGTCATCCCCCAGAATGCGTATTTCCTCAATCGCGGGCCCGCCGGACTGCATTTCAATTTCCTCACGAATCGCCGGGTTGGGCTCATAAACCAAAAAGAAACCCGCTGTTTCTTCTGAGAGTGACCAGTTTTCAATCTCCAGCAAATCCTCGGAAGAAGTATGATTTTCGGGAGGATTGCAGGCTGAGAGGGTGAGGATGGCGGACAGGAGGATTAGCCGGGAAATAGTTGGTTGCATCATATTTTAAATATCATTTGCAGATCTTATCAACTTGCTATTTAGCAGATCCAGGTTCTTTCCCGTTATCCGGAAAATTCCCTGAAACGTATAATCTAAAGTCAACATAGTGTTTTTAGATGTTGATAAAAAAATAGGCTAAATCTTAGATAAAAATCACACAAAAATGCGGTATCATTCATATTAACCAGTTTAAATTCCAACTCCCCCACCCATGAAACAATCCAACCAAACCGGCCTCATCATCCTCGGGATATCCATTTTCGCGGGGTTGCTTTTTCTCGGGTTTTTCCTGAACAAATCCGTCAAGACGTACAAAGAGTTTGAGCGCACCGTTACCGTCCGCGGGCTGGCTGAGCAGGAGCATCTTGCCGATGTGGTGATCTGGCCGATCCAGTTTACGCAGGCGAGTAATAATCTGGAGCAGATTTACAATGCACTGGAGGATAACGCAAACCGGGTCGTCAGTTTTCTAAACAATCACGGCATTACGGAGGATGAGATTTTTGTGGATGTGCCGGTAGTTACCGACCGATCCGCTCAGCGCTGGGGCGGCGATCCCGGCGGGCAGTTCAGGTACGTGGCCTCACAGTCGGTTACGGTTTACTCGAATAACGTGGAGGAAGTGCGCGGCGTAATGCGGGAGATTTCAGAACTCGGCCGGCAGGGCGTCACCATTTCCGGCGAAGATTACCAGTTCCGGACCGAATACCTGTTTACCCGGCTGAATGACATCAAGCCCGAAATGATTGAGGAAGCCACCAAAGAAGCGCGTAAAGTAGCGCAAAAATTCGCGGAAGATTCCGACAGCCGGCTCGGCAAAATCAAAACCGCAAGTCAGGGCCAGTTTAGCATCACAAACCGGGATAACAACAATCCGCACATCAAGAATGTACGCGTGGTTTCCACGATTGTGTATTATTTGACGGATTGAGGTGGGGTATTCACGTCTTGAGAAGACGTTGTCACATTTTGTGCAGACGCCAGATAATCCTAAAACCGCCGGCTGAATATTATTTTGAATAGAATTTGAAGCTAACATGGGCCGATATAAGTCCAGCACAGATCCCGATACGCCCTGTCGTAGAGACGCAATGCCTTGCGTCTTCTCGACGTGACCAGAGTTGAGTTCCACCCAACAAAAAAAGGCCAGCCCGAACTCAGGCTGACCCTTTCCTATTTTGTTTTCACCGGATCTATTTCAGGTCGAAACGATCCAGATTCATGACTTTATCCCATGCGGCGACAAAATCATTCACGAACTTCTCACCGGCATCTTCGCAGGCGTACACTTCGGCGAGTGCGCGCAGCTCGGAGTTTGAGCCGAAGATGAGATCGGCGC
>PXAI01000357.1 GCA_003567135.1 Balneolia bacterium
GCAAACTGCTCGAGCTCGTCGTTTGAAGAAGCGAGTTCTCGGATTTTATCCTCAAGCTCCAGATTCAGCTTTTCCAGAGATTTTTCGAACTGTTTTTGTTCGGAAATATCCGACATCGCACCGACCATCCGGGTAGCTTTTCCATTTTTATCACGGATCAGCCATCCGCGGTCGAAAACGTACGCGTACTCACCATCTGCTTTCAGGAATCTGTATTCTGACTCCCATTTTTCTGTTGCAGGGTCATTCAGTGCGTTATCAAGCGTTTTTTTGCTGTAATGGCGGTCTTCGGGATGCAGCCGTTCAAGCCACGGATTAAGTGTATTGCTAAAATCCTTGGGATCGTAGCCGAATAGTTCTTTATAGCTTTCATTATAAAAGAACGTGTCATTTTCAATATCCCAGTCCCAGATGGCATCCCGGGTAGCTTTGGCCACCTGCTCAAACCGCTCGTTCGACTCGCGTATTTTTTCCTGGCTGAGTATCCTTTCCGAAATATCACGGAAATAAACCGAAAGCCCGTTTGCCGACGGGTTTACCGTAACCTCAATCCAGATGCCCAGCGGTGTAGAATACTCCACGAAATTTACGCTTTTCTGATTCTCCAGCGCTTTCTCATAGTGTTTGAAAAACTTTTTGGAGTTTTCGCTCTGATAAACCGTTTTGAGGCTGTTTCCGAGCACGTCTTCACGGTTAATTTTCAGAAGCTCTTCGGCACGTTTATTCCAGTATGTTACGATCCAGTTTTTATCTACGGCAAAGAATCCGTCGCCGATGCTTTCCAGAATCGCATTCTTTTCCTGATATGCTTTTTCAAGTTTTTCACGCGCCGCTTTTTGATCTGAAATATCCCTGAAGTAAACCGATAAACGCTTTCCGGACGGATAGATACTTATCTCGAGCCAGGTTTTGATCTTACCATCATAAAACTCGATGGTTTTTGGAATCTGAGATCCAAGACATTGTTCAAATGCCTGCTGAAGATCGGTGTTACGGTGGTGACTGAAAACATCCCACAGTTTTTTACCGATTACCTTGCCGGGTGAAAGGCGAAGCAGCCGCTCGGCTTCTTTGTTGTAATAGGAAAAATTCAGGTTTTCATCCACGGCGTAGAACGCATCCGAAATACTTTCCAGGATTTTATTTCTTTCCTGAAGCACCGATTTGAAGCTCATTTCCGCGCGCTTACGCTGGTCGATATCCTGGATACTGCCGTAAATCCGTACGCAAAGCCCGTCTACAACTTCGGCTTCGCCAATATTTCTGATCCAGCGCTCTTTGCCATTTGCCGTTACAATCAGCAGCTCTTCATCCCAGGCTGTTCCGTTTAGTACCGCATTCTGAATGATTTCCTGAATGCGTTCACGGTGCGGACCTTCCTTATAGAGAGCCACAGATTTGTCGATATCCGGTTTAAAAGATGCCGGAACCTGATGAATTTCTTTGGTTACATCCGACCAGTAAAACTCTTCTTTTACAAAATTGAGCTCCCACGTTCCGATACGTGCCAGCCGGGATGCCTTATCGTACAGTAATTCGAGTTCTTTCTGCTCCGTAATATCCTTGGCAACCGCATAAGCCACGCCCTCTGAAATCTTCGGTGTGACGGTCCAGGCCAGCCATTTTGTCGAACCCGATTTAGTGATGAACCGGTTTTCGTGATAAACGCTCTCACCGCTTTTCTGAATTTCGGCGAAAACCCGGGCTGATTCCTCCCGATCATGCGGATGGATAAAACTGGTGAACGGAGATGCGCAGAGCTCTTTTTCTGAGTACTCAAGAATTTTTGAGGCGTAAGGATTTACCTTTTTATAATACCCGTCCAAACCGGCTACGAGAATGATATCCTGAGTGGAATTGAAAATATTTCTGAGCTCTTCCTCAAGCTGCTTACGCCTGATTTCTGCTCCGAAAAGCTGGCCAAAGTCATCTGAAAATGACTGCATAGCCCATTCGCTGCGCACATCTTCATCGATGACAAGCAGCAGCACCGCAATGGTTTCCCCCTGATACAGCAGTGGTATACTGTATGCGGTTTTCAGGCCGGTTGCAGCAGCAGCCTCCCATCGCTGAAATGTTTTCCGGTTCTGAATATTTCTCCAGATCTGTGCCTCCCCCTTTTTGAAGGCTTTGCAGACCAGGCTTGAGCTGTCTTTCAGTTTCAGGATATCATCTGCAGCGCTAAAAAACGCTTCATACTTCTCATCTTCGGGATACAGAGCCGCTCTGTTGAGTTCTTTTTTTCCGGGTAGTTTAAACCAAATTTCGGCGACATTAAATGAACTGCCGGTGACAATAACTCTCAGCGCTTCCGGAAGTATTGAATCAAGGTTACCGGTTCCGTGGAAAACTTCGGAAAGTTCGGCAAGGATGTGCTTTTGGATTTCCCTGCTTTTCCGTTCAGTGATGTCTTTTTCGATGGCAATCCAGTGGGTGTACCAGCCGGCTTCATCGGCCACAGGATTCAGCGTGAAATTAATCCAGAATGGCTGCCCGTCTTTGGTGTAGTTTATCAGTTCTGCCTCGCAGGGTTGCCATTTACGGATGCTTTCCCCAATCCGCCTGAGCTCATTTCGGTCGGTTTTAGGCCCCTGCAGTATTTTTGGCGTTTTCCCGATTACCTCCTCAGCGGTGTAGCCGGTCATTTTGGTAAACGCCTGGTTCACAAAAATGATCTGGTGCCCCTCAGGCAGCGAAGGATCGGCTTCGGTAACCAGAACGGAATCGCTGCTGTTCAGAATTACAGATTCCAGAAGCCTCAGCCGCTCTTCCTCATTTTTCTGGCGCGTAATGTCAAACCGGATGGCGAGGTACTGAAATGGGTTACCGTCTTTATCAAGAAACGGAATGATGGTGGTATCCACCCAGTAATAGCCGCCACCTTTGGTTTTATTTCGGATGTCTCCTCTCCAGATTTGGCCGGAAGATATGGTTTCCCACATTTCCTTAAAATAAGAGTCGGGGTGATAACCTGAATTATTGATCGCAGTGCTCTGCCCGATCAGTTCATCCCTGGTGTAACCGGAGGCCTCAACCGTTTTGTCGTTTACCTCAATAATAAATCCGTCAGCGTCGGTTAGCACGATATATGCGGCGTGGTCGAGGGCATACTTGTAATCCTCGAGATCGCGAAGTGCTTTCTTTAAACGGTTACTGGTTTCTATAATGTCCGATATATTGCGCCCTACTCCCACCGTTCCGGTTATGCTGCCGTGTGAATCGTATATAGGGGATAGAACAGTCTGAACGGTATATCTTCTGTTGCCCGCCACAGCCGACCATTCGTACGTAACGCTTTCGCCCTTCAGCGCCTTTTTGTGCGCTTTTTGATGGACTCCGCCCGACTTTGGCCCTAAAACCGCTTCTGCGGTTTTGCCAAGCAGGTCGTTTTCGTCAATTTTGAAGGTCGTTTTCCATTTCCCGTAAACGCCGGTTAAGCGCTGATTTTTGTCGAGGGTAAAAATGATGTCATCCGTGGATTCCACAAGGCTTCTGAACCGGTTCTCACTTTCTGCGAGTCGTTCTTTGGCCAGAATTTCCTCGTTCACATCAATCAAAACCATATCCCAGATGGTGGAGCCGTCCGGTTCATGCTGTGGAAGGCCCGCGCCCCGGAACCACCGGAACGATCCGTCGGGGTAAACCAGCCTGAATTCGCCTTTCCAGATGGTAAGATTTTCACTGGATTCCTGAATGGTTTGTTTAACCGCCTCACGGTCGTCAGGATGCGTCATTTTCCAGAGTAAATCCGGCTCATCAGAAAGCTTTTCGAGCGGGACTTGGGTCGTTTCCTCAACCTGTTTGCTCAGGTAAAGAAGCTCTTCATCACCCTGTTCCGTGCATTTATACCTGAAAATCGAAGCCGGAATGTTATTGGTGATGCTCTCCAAAAGAACCTGAGCGCTTTTTCGCGCTGTAATATCCTGCACGGCGCCATAAAGCCTGATGCAGACGCCGTTTTCCAGCTCGGGCTCGCCGTATATGCGCACCCATTTGCCGGTGTTCTGAACTGAAACTCTGAATTCCAGATCAAACGAAACGCCTTTTTTGTGAGCCTCCTGTATCGCCCTGTTTAGCTTTTTCCGGTCGTCCTCTGCAAAGAAACCGAGGAATGATTCCAGCTTCAGCGGTTCCTGATCATTGTACCCGAAAATATCCGGGATGACCTTCGAATATTCAAAGGTCTCATCATCAGGCATGAATTCCCAGGCGCCCAGTTTTGCCAGCTTCTGGCTTACCGCAAGCATTTTCCGGGTTTTGTTCCGTTCGGTAACGTCCCTGACGCTGGATACCTTGAATCGCTGCTCGTTTTCGTGTACAAGCAGCACCTCAGAAATGTGTGCATCAAACCGCGAGCCGTCTTTTCTGCGGGCAGTTTGTTCGTAGCTTTTACTGCTTCCGCTGCTGATAAATTCATCATGAGAACTCCGCGCCTTATCTTTTTCGGCATCCGGCACCAAAATTGATACGGGTTTTCCAATAAGCTCTTCCTTGCTGTATCCGTAAAGGTTGCAGAACACTTTATTCACCGACTCAATGTTTCCATACTGATCAGAAATACAGATTCCGGTGGTAGTGGCTTCAAACACTGAAGAAAGCTGTTGCTCCGTTTTGTTGAGATTCGACAGCGATTCCTTCAGTTCGGTGATGTCCAGCATGCCCAGGGAAACGAGACGGAGCGATTCATCCTCCGAGATAGCCGGGCTTAGATTGATCCGGTACCATCTCATTTTGCCGTTTTTAAGGCGGATTACCTGTTCACGATTAACCCTCTCGCCGTTAACTGCACGCTTCAGGTCGGAAATA
>PXAI01000395.1 GCA_003567135.1 Balneolia bacterium
AAAAAAGGCGATTACGTTTTTTCCGAGCCGTTGTTTTTATATTTTGGTGCTTTCGTGAAACTGCCGCTGCAAGTCCGGCATGAGCTATCGTATTAACATGACAGGTACTTATGAAATTTAAAATGCCGCATACCCTGGCGCTGCTTTTCTTTTTGATGGTCATCGCCATGGCCGCGACCTGGGTTATTCCGCAGGGTCAATTCGCCACTGAAATCACGGATTCCGGTCGCGAGGTGGTTGTTCCGGGAACGTATGAAATTAACGAAGAGCAGAAGTTCATGAATCCGCTGCTCTTTTTCACGGCCATTCCCAGAGCGTTTGCGGCTGCGCAGGATATCATCTTTTTCCTGTTCATTATTGGTGGCGTTCTCGCCGTAATTCGCCGCACGGGTGCAATCGACGCACTAATCGGCAAACTGCTGGAGGTGCTCGGTCCCAGACCGGGAATTCTGGTTTTCTCAATCATATTTGTGTTTGCGATGGCCTCAAGCGCCATCGGTTCAGCGGGCGAATACATCCCGTTTGTGCTTATTCTGGTGGCACTCTGCCGCGCGATGAATATGGACACCATGACCGCTGTCGGGATTATCGTTACGGGATACGGAATCGGATACGGCGCTGCGGCGTTCAATCCGTTTACGGTGGTAATTGCGCAGGGCATCGCGGAGGTTCCCGTTTATTCGGGGATGGAAGTCCGTTTGGGGATGATGGTCGCGTTTGTACTGGTTGGGTCGCATCACGTGCTTTCATACGCCCGTAAGGTTCAGGCTGATCCGACGCGAAGCCTGGTTTTTGATATTGAGCCACCCGATGCAGGCGCTCCCCCGAAAGATTATCCTGCGCTGAAAACATCCCACATTCTCGTACTGGGCTCGTTTGTGGCTACTATGGGCGTAGCTGTTTACGGAATTGCCACAATGGGATGGTATCTCTACGAACTTGGCGCCTGCTTTGTCGCACTGGGCATTGTGACCGCGATCATTGGAACGATCGCCCCAAGCCAGATGGCGAGCGATTTTGTTGAAGGCGCAAAAGATCTTACCGAAACGGCGCTGCTGGTCGGCGTGGCCCGTGGTATCGCGCTGATAATGGAGGATGGCGAAATCCTGCACACGATTGTTCACTTTATTTCCATGCCGCTATCCTACGTACCGGCAGAGATCGCCGGGGTCGGGATGATGATCATGCAGACGATACTCAACCTCTTTGTTCCATCAGGAAGCGGCCAGGCATTTGTAACGATGCCGCTGATGGCACCGCTTGCCGATATTCTCGAACTGAACCGGCAAATCGCAGTACAGGCGTTCGTTTTCGGAGATGGTTTTGCCAATATGATTGTTCCGACCAACGCTGTACTGATGGGAATTCTCGGAATGGCCGCCATCCCGTATGACCGCTGGTTCAGGTTCTGCATGCCGCTGCTCGCAAAACTACTGGGTATGGCCGCAATATTTATGATATTGATGATCTGGCTGGGATTTAGCTGATGATCAAACTGAAAATAAACGTAAAGGAGTAATTCTATGAAAACCCTGTCACTTATACTGATTCTGATTTTATCCGTTTTCAGCACACAGTCAACTGATTTTGAAAAGGAACCGGCTTATTCAAATGTGTACGAATTCCTGGAACAGTTTGAACAAGCTGTCCTTGCGGGCGATTCAGATGCAGTG
This sequence comes from Balneolia bacterium, assembly GCA_003567135.1. Taxonomy (GTDB): domain Bacteria; phylum Bacteroidota; class Rhodothermia; order Balneolales; family Cyclonatronaceae; genus PXAI01. The sequence continues at coordinate 1,674 of PXAI01000395.1, forward strand.
CTTCAATTCATGGATGAAGGCTATATTGATATTCAGCTGGGTGATCTCCACGAAGGGAATACAGAACGGTTTATCAACGAATTTTTCTGCGGCTGGCTACCGGGTCAGCAATCGTTTGACTGCATTCCCTTAAATGAAATTGAGTCGATAGAACGGACGAATCTTTCGCTTTCAGATGGCCATGGCAGTGTCAGCTATCAAATTCGGTCGGGAGATACCGTCATTGAACCAAACTGGACCATTGTGGCAAGCCAGAAAAACGGAAAACGGGTTTTCGGGTTGTATGGGGCTGTTGGGTGATGGAGTTAGGATATTCGTATTTCATATTTTAAATACCGATGAATTATGGCAAATAAGTATGTAAGCTTTATTTCTGATGAGCACTTTTTAAGTTGCATTGAACAGTTGCATAATTCTTATGTAAAGGCAAAAGAAAAAATATCAAAAAAGAGATTTTACAGTAATAAGATTGACTCCTTCAAGCTTACCTTTGACTCTAAGTTCAACAGGATGAATGAAGAGCGCATTATCGAAACTGAAATACTTCGTCAGATAGATAAATCTATCAACAACTCAATAGGTACCTTTCACGAGCAAATCTTAGGTGGGGTTAAAGGCTATGAAGTTGGTAACAATAGCGGGTATGATATTAAAGCGTTAGATAATACTTTATTTGCGGATATAAAGAATAAGCACAATACAATGAATAGTAGTGCTGCTGAAGCCCTATTTCAGAAATTAGCTCGATTTGCGGATGACAATAAAAAAGCGAATTGCTACTGGGTCCAAATATTAGCCAAAGGAAGTTTTCATGATCACTGGCGAGGGGATATTAACGGAAAAGAGTATAGTCACAGTCGAGTTTATAAAATTTCCGGAGACAGATTCTATTCTTTAGTTACAAATAGCGATAGTGCATTTTTTGACCTATATAAGGCATTACCCATAGCAATCGATGATTTTTTGTCAAAAGTGAAGAAAAAGAAATCTAAAACTTCGAACTCTGCACTATCAGAGATTAAAGAAGATACCGAATCATCAAAAAGGTCAGTATTGGATCAAATTACTTTCGAAAACTACAGTTACTACTTGGGTTTTGACAAGCTGTAGTACTCGTTCAGAAACTTAATTACAGAAAATCCAATTTCTTCTCCAAGATTTACAGGAACAGCGTTACCAATTTGTTTGTACTGTTGAGCGACCGAACCCGAAAAGCTCCAATCATCCGGGAATGTTTGAATTCGAGCATATTCCCTGACAGTAAAAGGTCTGGTTTCATCCGGGTGACACCTTTCTGTTTGTTTTTGAGCAGGACTGCAAGTAAGGGTCAATGAAGGTTCATCCCAGCCTATTCTTCTTGCCATTCCGGTTTTGCCACCACCAAGATAATAACTCCCTCCCATGTATTCTTTCTGAATATCTTCGGGCAAATCTCTCCAATACCCTTTTGGTGGAACCATATCCAGAACTTTCTTTTTGTATTCAGGATATTTTGCTCCGTCAGATTTGGGTACATCACAATTATAAAGGGAGCCTTTTTTTAAAGCATCTTCCAGGTTAAATATTTTTCGATGTGGTTTTGGGTACGAATATTTGGCATTGATATCTTTTCTGATCCCCACTAATATTAATCGCTCTCTTTTTTGAGGTACTCTGTATTTAATAGCCTTTAGAACTTCAACAGGGACAACTTTGTATCCAATTTCGTCTAAAATTGAAATCATACCTTGAAGTGTTTTTCCCTTGTCATGGCTTAAGAGACCCCGTACATTTTCACCAATACAAATAGCCGGATTTACCTCTTGTATTACTCTGGCAAATTCGTAAAATAAAGTTCCTCTCGCATCCTGTAATCCTAATTTCTTTCCAGCATAACTAAATGCTTGGCAAGGGAACCCTCCTGTAACAACGTCAACTTTATTCCTGTATTCAGTGAATGTGAAGTCTTTGATATCTCCTTCAAGAACATTCCAGTTCGGTCGATTTTTTCTAAGAGTATCACATGCCCATTTATCAATTTCATTTAGAGCAATACATTTCAGTCCCGCATTTTCTAATCCTATTGCTAAACCACCGGCACCAGCAAATAACTCAAGAACTGAATAATCGTTTTCTGGTTCCGCATAATTTGATACATTATCATCGACTATTTCTTCGAATAATCCACCAAGTAGATTTTGAACATCGGATTTTCTGTAGACTCGATAATTTGAAACCGGTTCTCGTACGGCATTTAGTATGCCTTCTTTATCCCATCTTCGCAAAGTTTCCTTACATTTGCCAAACAGTTCCGAAGTTTCAGCTAGTGTATAAAAGTCTTTCATGTAACCATCTTATTAAACCTTAAACATTGGTTATGAATATAGGGAGAAAAACTAATTCTAAGAACACATATTTCTAATTTTTTCACTTTTTATAATACCTGAATGGATCCCCTCGCACACACCCTCTTCAGCGCATCGGCCGCCGAAGCCGGACTCCGCCGTAAAACCGCGCTCGCCACGGCTACCCTGATAATCGGTGCCAACATTCCGGATATGGACGCCCTGGCGATGTTCATCAGCAACGATTACGCCCTGCTTGTGCGACGCGGCTGGACACACGGCATTCTCGCCATGCTGATCTGGCCGTTTATTCTCGCAGGGATGATGCTCGGCATCGATCGCCTGATCGAAAAATGGCGGCGTAAGAAAGGAAGAGAGCGAAAGGGCCCCGCGATGCATCCCGGCTGGCTGTTAATTCTGGCTTTTATCGGCGTTTGGAGTCATCCACTGCTCGACTGGCTCAATACCTACGGCGTTCGCCTGCTGATGCCCTTCAGCGATCAGTGGTTTTATGGCGATACGCTTTTCATCATTGACCCCTGGTTTTGGCTGCTTGCCGGTGCAGGCGTAGTGCTCGCCCGTTCAGAATCATGGAAAAGTATCGGCGGCTGGATTGTGCTGGCCACCGCGCTATCGGCGCTGGTACTTTCCGCAGATGTAGTGCCGCTAACGGCAAAGATTATCTGGGGAGCCGGAATTACCGCAATCGCCGTAGCGCGCTGGACTGGCTGGTACAACAAATCGGGAAAACCCGTTGCGCTGATTCTATTCGTGCTTGCCATTAGCTATTCCGTATTCATGTACGCCGGTGCGAGAATGACGGTACATCACGCGGAAAATCATCTTGCTGAGCAGGGTATTGAAGTCACCGAAATTATGGCAAACCCGCTGCCGGCGCGGATTTTCAGCCGTTCAGGCGTGGCCGCATCCGAATCCCACTACTACCTCTTCCTGATAAACTGGGCAAATCCCGCAAGTTTTGAGCTGATGTATGATCCCATCCCCATTCAGGAACCCGATGATATCGCAGAAACGGCCCTCAGCGATCCGGGCCTGCAGGGATTACGCAACTGGATCAGATTTCCGCACTACGAAGTTAATCGCCACGAAGCCGGCTGGAAGGTCATCATCCGCGATCTGAGGTACGTCCGGCCCGATCAGCAGGAAGCCATCGGAATCGGCATGGCTATTGTGGAGCTGGATGATGAGTTAAGGGTGATTAGCATTGTGGATTGATTATTGATTACGGTCTATTGATTCTTTGGGGAAAAGAGTGTTGCGGGAATGGAAGAGTTGCGGGTTTCGGGTTACGGGTTCCGTCAGTTTTCGAATTCGTTGCCTTCGCCCCTACCATCTCGTGCCGTTTTTTGTTTTACGTCTTTCGCTGTGCTACAGACGTGTTGCTCCATCCGGAGCAAGTTCTGCGACCGCCTGTTATCTTTAGATCCAAAAACTGAAATTATTTTTTAAGGCATCTTATAAATTGCTCATTTCCCGGCGGACTCAACACTCAAAACTCAACACTGGAGCGGAGCGACATCTTGCAAATCTTTTGCTTGCTTTTTGTTAGATTAGGTCTGCCGGGTTACAAGTCTATGAATGCCGGTGTAAAACAGAGTGCATGAGTTATACATTAATCGAATATCAGAATGATAAAGAACTGGAAAGGAATTGAAGTTAAGGCTGAAGGTGAAGGGATCTCGGCTCCGCTGAGTAAACAGGTTAATCTGCTGGGAATGCTTGTGGGACATGCCGTTAAGGAAATGGCTGGCGAAGAGTTATTTGAGCTTGTTGAGGGGCTTCGCCGGAAGTGTAAAACGGCGTATAAGCCCGGAAACGAGCAAAACAGGGATGAAGTGCGGAAGGTTATTTCCGAGCTGGAACTTGAAAAAATTGACTGGCTGCTGCGTGCTTATACGGCGTTTTTCCACATGGTTAATAAAGCCGAACAGTTTGAAATTGTCCGCATCAACAAAGAGCGGGAAGTGAAGGCTACTGAGGAAAAACCGCGTTCAGAATCGATTATGGACGCCGTTAAACAGCTTCACGATGCCGGGCTGACCTACGAGCAGGTGGTTGAAGTTATCGGAAAAATGGATATCCAGCCGACGATTACGGCGCATCCCACGGAAGCACGCCGTAGGACTGTTCTGAATATCCAGAACCGAATTTCAAACGCGCTCGACCGGATCGGATCGGCGGATTGCGGGGTGGCTGAGGAATCGAAGCAGATTTCTGAAATCTACCGGCAGATCAAAATCCTGCTGAATACGGATGATGTTCGCAGCGCAAGACTTTCCGTTGAGGACGAGGTACACAACGGGCTGTATTTTATCACAAACACCATCTGGAACGTGCTGCCCGATATTCATCAGGATCTGCGACAAGCGGTGGAAACCTTTTACGGTAAAACGCCGGAACTCGGTGAGTTTATCCGCTATCGTTCGTGGATTGGCGGCGACCGTGATGGAAACCCGTTTGTGACGCCGGAAAAAACGCGGTTTACCCTGCAGGCTCAGCGGAATGCTGTTGTGGATCTGTATAAAAAAGCTCTGCTCGAACTTCGTATGGAGATGAGTATTTCAAGCCGGCAGACCTCCGTTTCGGATGAACTTCTGGAAGCCATCAAAAAAGATGAGAGCGTGGTTACGGTTGATCCGGAGCATCAGAAAAACTACACGTATGAGCCGTACAGAATGCGGATCACGCAGATTATGGCCAAGCTTGAAAAGTCATTTCCGGAGGATGATAAATCGTTGTTGCGTCCTCACAAGCCGGATGACGACGTGTATATTTACAAGCTGGATGAATTTCTCTCTGATCTGGAAGGCATTCAGAAAAGCCTTTCGGAGCATCATTACAAGGAGATGGCCACCGAAGGCAGCCTTGGCAAAATCATCATGCAGGTAAAAACCTTTGGCCTTTCGCTGGCCGCGCTGGATATTCGTCAGCACAGCCAGGTTTTTGAGCATACGGTGGATGAACTCCTGCGCCACGTCGGAATTTCAGAGAATTACGCAAAGCTGGATGAAGAAGAAAAAATCAGCCTGCTGAATGAAGAGCTTCGCAATCCGCGGCCGCTGGTGCGGTTTAACGCTGAACTGACGGATCAGTCGCGCGATACGCTGGATGTTTTCCACACGCTCCGCAAAACCACGCGCGTTGATCCCGGCGCGCTCGGCAGTATCATCATAAGTATGACGCACGACGTCAGCGATATGCTGGAAGTACTGATCCTGATCAAGGAAACCGGGCTCTGGCAGCTCGAAAACGGGAAAGTTACCTCTGATATTGATGTGGTTCCGCTTTTCGAAACCATTGAGGATTTGCAGAACAGCTCCACGCTGATGTCGCGCATGTACGAAAACCCCGTGTATAAACTCCACCTGAAAGCCCGGAATCACTTTCAGGAAATTATGCTGGGATATTCCGACAGTAACAAGGATGGCGGCTACTGGATGGCGAACTGGGCGCTGCACATCGCACAGCAGGAACTGGCGCAAACATGCCGCGATTACAACGTCGATTTCAGGTTATTCCACGGCCGCGGTGGTTCTGTCGGGCGAGGCGGCGGCCGCGCGAATCAGGCAATGCTGGCGCTTCCGCCGGTATGCCACAGCGGACGCGTTCGTTTTACAGAACAGGGCGAGGTGATCTCATTCCGTTACGCGATGAAGACCGTCGCGCACCGCCACATCGAGCAGATCGTAAACGCGATGCTCCGCGCCACGGCGTCAGGACTCGGCTATTTCGATGACATCTCCGGTGAGGAAACGCCCGCTTACAAAGAGATGATGAGCGAGATTTCAGATCGTTCGATGAAAGCCTATCACAAGCTGATCCGCCATGATGATTTCTGGCCGTGGTACACCAGTGTGACGCCTATCGAGCAAATTTCACGATTACCAATCGCATCCCGGCCGGTATCCCGTAAATCGGGCAGCGAAGTGGACTTCAGCAGTCTTCGCGCGATCCCCTGGGTTTTTGCGTGGACGCAGATCCGCCACAACATCCCCGGATGGTTTGGTGTGGGATCGGCGCTGCACTCGCTGATTCAGGAAAAAGGCAAGAAAGAGGAGCTTCAGAAGATGTACAAAAACTGGCCGTTTTTTGGCGTCGTGCTCGATAACGCACAGCGCGAAATGAAGCGCGCGCACTTTGTCATTGCCGGTGATTATGGCTCTCTGTCAGAGATCACATCAATCCCTGAAATGATCCGCGCGGAGTACGAACGTGCTGAGGAGGCGATCAAAGCCATTACCGGCCAAAAAGAGCTGCTGGATAATAATCCTGTAATTCAGAAGTCGATCCACCTGCGGAATCCGTACACGGATGTGCTGAACATAATTCAGTCGACGCTACTGCACAGAAAACGCGCCGATGACGGTTCGGGACACGACAAGCTGAATCACCAGATTTTTATCAGTATTAACGGTCTGGCGGCGGCGATGCAAAGTACCGGATAGCGTCAGCCGGGTTAACCCTTTGACTGAAAAATTGGTATATTCGAATAAAGAACTTTTTATATGAAAATTGATTCGGATTTATGCCACACCAGGATTTTAAAGGGTTATACACAGCTATCGTCACCCCGTTTACAAAAGACGGTTCGCTGGATGAAGATGCGTTTGGTAAACTGGTAACGCGTCAGCGCGAAGCCGGCGTTGACGGCGTGGTCGTTTGCGGTACAACCGGTGAAAGCCCAACGGTTTCGTCGGATGAATTTGAGACGCTTCTCGAAATTGCCATTGAGCTGTCAGCCGGCAAAATGAAAGTGATTGCCGGAACCGGAACCAACAGCACGGAAAAAAGCATCCAGCGCTCAAGGCTGGCAAAAAAGAAAGGTGCCGATGCGCTTCTTCTTGCCGCGCCCTATTACAACAAACCCACGCAAAACGGCCTTTACGAGCATTATCAGCTGATCGCCCGACAGGTTGATCTTCCGCAGATTATCTATAACGTGCCCGGCCGCTCGGGGTGCAACATTCTGCCCGAAACGGTTGCGCGGCTGGCCATCCATCCCAACATCGTGGCCGTGAAAGAAGCCAGCGGGGATATCAATCAGATTATGGATGTGATTGCGGCGGTGCCTGATGACTTCACCGTTTTTGCAGGCGACGACGCCATTGGACTTCCATGTATGGCCTGCGGCGGATCGGGCGTCATTTCGGTGATTTCAAACCAGGCTCCCGCTATGATGGCCGAAATGGTAAAACTGGCCACGACGGGCGATATTTCCGGCGCGCGCAGAATTCACTACAAGCTTCTGCCGCTGATGAAAGCCAATTTCCGCGAAAGTAATCCGCTTCCCGTAAAAGCATCGCTGCACATGATGGGGCTGATCAAAAACACGCTTCGGCTGCCGATGACGCCGATGGATCAGAAACTGGAGCCGGAGCTGAGAAAAATCCTCGAAGATCTGAATCTTCTTAGCTGATTGACTGGTTCTTCTGTGGCCAACTCAGGGCTTCGTGAATTTCTCTGTTTATCTGAATTGCGTTCTAAGGCGTTTAAGTCTAAATTAACCGGTCAGGATCGGTCTGATTCAGGGCGGTTTTGTGTTTACAGGGGATTCTCATTTCAATCAATCAAAGTTTCATGAAAAAGCTTCTGAGTTTACTGTTGCTGGTATTTCTTTGCCAGCCCGCAACCGGCCAGTTGATGTCACCGGCTGAATTTTTGGGTTACGAAACCGGCGACCGGCTCACTCCGCATCACAGGGTAGTTGCGTATTACGAGCACGTAGCCGAAAACAGCGACCGGGTTACGTTACAGCACTACGGCGAAACCTACGGTCACAGAACGCTCATCGCTGCTTTCGTCACATCCCCCGAAAATCATGAGCGGCTTGATGAAATCCGTGAAAACAATCTGAGACACGCCGGGTTGCTGGATGGCGAACCGCAGGGTGATTCAAAAGCGATTGTCTGGCTGAGCTACAACGTTCACGGAAATGAGATCTCCGGAACAGAAGCCGCGATGCTCACGATTTACGAGCTGGCGCAGCATGATAACGATGAAACGGCTGCATGGCTGGAAAACACCGTAGTTGTGATGGATCCCCTGCTGAATCCCGACGGGCGTGATCGCTATGTGAACTGGTTTCATCAGGTGGCCGGCAGAAAATATGATCCCTATCCGACGACCCGCGAGCACAACGAACCCTGGCCGAACGCGCGAACAAACTACTATCAGTTCGATCTGAACCGCGACTGGGCGTGGCAGATTCAGAAGGAAACGCAGCAGCGAATTGCGCTGTATCACAAATGGATGCCCCACGTGCACGCCGATTTTCACGAAATGGGCATCGACAGCCCGTATTATTTTGCTCCTGCAGCCGAGCCGTTTCACGTGGCCATCAGCGACTGGCAGCGTGAGTTTCAGGAGACGATCGGCCGCAACCACGCCGATTATTTCGACCGCAATTTCAGGATTTACTACACCCGTGAGCGGTTCGATCTTTTCTATCCGAGCTACGGAGATACGTATCCGACTTTTAACGGCGCTATCGGCATGACGTACGAGCAGGCCGGAAACACGCGCGGCGGCCTTTCGGTAATCACCGCGGAAGGTGACACGCTCACTTTCGAGCAGCGCATTCTGAATCAGCATGTAGTCGGGCTCTCAACCGTGGAAATCACGGCGCAGCACGCGGATCGGGTTATCAGTGAGTTCCGTGGATTTTTCGGTGAATCCCAGCGAAACCCCTACGCCGAGTATAAAACATACATTTTCCCGGGCACCAATCACCCCGACAAACTTGATCTGCTGACCAGCTATCTGGATAAGTGGGATATCAGCTACGGTCGTGCGCCGTCACGCCGAAACGTATCCGCGCTGAATTATACCACCAGCGAAACCGGTAGAATTTCACTTTCGGGGGATGATCTCGTCATAAGTGCCTATCAGCCAAAATCGGTGCTTCTGAACGTACTTTTTGAACCAAAGACGACTGTCGTTGATTCGGTTACGTACGACATCACCGCATGGGCGGTTCCGTACGCGATGGGCCTTGAAGCCTGGGCGTCCACCGACCGGATCAATCCATCGGGACAATGGAGCTCGCCATCGTCGTTCGCTTCTGCTGAGCGTGTGGCGCCGGACTCAAAACCTTACGCCTACGCGGCACCGTGGAATTCGTTTGAGGATGCCCGCTACCTGGCGCAACTGCTTCAGGAAAACGTGCGCGTGCGAATTGCCACAAATTCATTCGAACTGGAAGGCCACAGCTTCGAACGCGGTGCGCTGCTGATGACCCGCCGCGGTAACGAAAATCTCGGCGAACGGTTTGATGAAATTGTTCAGGAACTGGCGTATAAGCTGGGCCGGTCCGTAAAAGCGTTGCAAACCGGAATGGTGGATGCCGGAATTGACCTGGGATCAAATCAGTTTCGAAAAGTATCCGCCCCGAAAATTGCGCTGCTTGCCGGCGAAGGACTGAACCCGAACAACTTCGGTGAAATCTGGCACTATTTTGATCATCAGCTGGAATACCCGGTACATATCTTTAATCATTCCAACCTGAATCAGATCAACTGGAATGATTTTGACGTGCTGATTCTTCCGGAGGGCGGCTATGGTTCGGTGCTGAACGACCGGATTGTATCGCGTATCCAGCTTTGGGCAAGCGAAGGCGGGCGGATTATCACGATGGGATCATCAGTTACGGCGTTTAGCGGAAAAGAGGGTTTTCCGCAGTTAACGAGTAAATCCGGCGAGGAAAGTTCCGGTCCGAATCTTATCCGCTATGAAGACCGCAGCAGAAACGCAATTTCAGATTTTATCGGCGGAAGTATTTATCGCCTGCATCTGGATAACAGCCATCCGATGGCGTATGGTTATCCCGAATACTATTTCAGCCTGAAACGCGGAACCTCATCCTACGAATTCCTTGAAAACGGCTGGAATGTGGCTACCCTTCGTGAAGGCGCACACCGAAGCGGTTTCGAAGGATACCGCGCCGCCGAAGTTGTTCAAAACAGCATGATTTTCGGAACCCAAAGCATCGGTCGCGGCGACATCGTTTACATGGTGGACAACCCGCTATTCCGCGGCTTCTGGCACAACGGAAAACTGCTTTTTGCGAACGCGGTTTTTGGTAGCTGGTAGATTGTTTGGGATCGATTATTGGCTTTTATCTATTGATTATTGGGGGAAGAGTGTTGCGGGAATGGAAGAGTTTCGGGTTGCGGGTTTCGTCAATTTTCGAATTCGTTGCCTGCGCCCCGAAGCCGTCATTCCGTCGCAGAAATCCACGATCGGTCCCAACGTTGTCATCCCGCAATCGGCTCGTAAGTAATTCAGGAACAGATGGCTACACGATATGCGGGATCTTCCAGCGTATTTATTGGACAGATCTTTTTTCAGGCTAAAGATCGCCAACCAAAATGGTACTCGTGTATTTTAGGGCTACCATCTATGAGCTACCACCAATTTATCCCGGATTATTCACCAAAGCCTGCCCCGACTAATTCGGGAAAAAGTCGCCGTCTTTTGATACACCCAAAATTAAGAGAATACATATTTATTCTAAGTTGTAATATGTCAGCTATTTATGTCGCATATATTATTGCTTCGTGAATAATCCGGGTTAAATTGTCAAGGCTATTTATCATCAAAAAAATCCCGGGAAGACAAAATATATGCTCTGATATGTTGTGAATTAATTAATATTGCTATACAAATTTAACAATAGTATATTTTGCTTTATATAAATAGCATTTTATATTTTTGCTTTATCTGATAAGCATATATGGACTACCTTCTCAAAATATCCCAAAAACGAATTCGGTCCGTTTCGATGGATTTCAGGCGGTTTCTTGCTGATGAAATTGAATGGGCTGAACGGCTGATTGTAATCCGCGGGCAGCGGGGTTCGGGTAAAACTACGCTATTGTTACAGCAGCTGAAGTTATATCCTGAGTCGGCCGTTTATTTGAGTTTGGATAACATCTATTTCGAAGCAAACAGGCTTGTCTTTACGATTGAACAGCTTTATGAGGCAGGATACCGCAGGTTTTTTCTGGATGAGGTGCACCGCTATAATTCGTGGTCAAAAGATCTCAAGAATCTGTATGACAATTTCCCTGATATACAGATGGTATGCACCGGGTCTTCTGTTTTGGAAATCGACAAGGGGCAGGAGGATTTGTCGCGCAGAGCTGCCGTTTACGAACTTCCGGGACTCTCTTTCCGGGAATTTTTAATCCTGCGTAAGGGTCAAAAGTATGATGCGTTCAGCCTGGATTCCGTCATCAGTATGCATGATGAAATTGCGGATTCGATAACCGACAAAACGGACATTCTGGATCATTTCAAGGAGTATCTGGATCGGGGATATTATCCGTATTTCATGGATGGCTGGAAAACGTATTCCGGGAAATTAAGGGATGCGACTCAGCTGACGCTCGATCTCGATATTGCCATTTATGAAGATCTGAATGCCGCCACGCTCCGAAATATGAAAAAGCTGATGTACGTGATCAGCCAGTCGGTTCCTTTTAAACCCAATATATCATCGTTATCGCGCAAGCTGGAGATCCCGAGAAACACCATTTTGAAGATTCTTGATCTGCTCCAAAGGGCAGAAATATTCATGCTGCTGCGCTCCGATACGCAGGGGGTTAGTTTTCTTCAAAAACCTGAAAAGGTTTATCTGCAGAACACAAACCTGATTCACACGTTTGCCGAAGGAAAGCCGTCAAAAGGAAATCTTAGAGAGACGTTTTTCATGAACCAGCTCAAAGTCCGGCACAAGGTCACGGCATCACGTTTTGCGGATTTTATGGTAGATGATACATGGACATTTGAAGTTGGCGGCCCGGCCAAAACGCGCGAACAAATCTGCGGTGTTCCAAACTCACGAATCGCTTCGGATGGTATAAAAGAAGGCTCGGGAGATAAAATCCCCCTTTGGATGTTTGGGTTTTTGTATTAATCCGAATCACCTGCGACACAAAATATTTCCTGATGTGAAATCCTGTTTTTTCACCCATCCGGCCAGGCAATGGCCATCGGAACGGGATAGATCAACCGATCATTACCGAAATATGCATAAACGTATATAAACCCAATAGCGCGTACCGGATGACTTAAAGGATAGATGATGAACTCCTGCTTACCTCCACCAATGGAATTTATGGGTCCTGAGACCCCTCTGTGTGGGAATATTTCTGTTGGTTCAGAATACCCAAACAAGTTCCAGGTGCCGGGTTCTGCAGGCCCGAAACTACCAGCGGCGCCTCCGGGATGTTTAACCTCTATTTCAAACCTCCAGGTATTTCGGACATTGCTCATAACGTGTGCTGTATTATTTCCGGTTCTGACGGTTAAAATCAACCCGCTATCTTCGTCTACAGTAGTATGGTGCGGGAGATACAAGTGATCCATGACCAAGAGGTATTTTTCAGCTTTTTCACTTCCATTTTGTTTCGCACTTCTGAATATGTTCCTGGCCTGGCTTTCACTTTGCCGAAGCCCGCCCACACCGAAATAATACATTTCACCAAGGGCAACCTGAGCCTCTGTATTTCCATTATCTGCCGCAATCTGATAATATTTTCTGGCTTCAGTCCAGTTATGATTCCGGCCTTTTCCGAAATCATAAATTAGCGCTAATCTGAAAGCTGCTATGGGATGGCCGTTTAGTTCAACTGCCCGCCTGTAGTTATTTGCAGCTTTGTTGAAGCTTTGCCTTTCTCCACGGCTAAATTCGTAAACATATCCTAAACCGTAATATCCTGATGGATAACCTCCTTCAGCACTTATTGTCAAATACTCGTAAGCGATATCAAAGTCATATGCTCTTATCAGCCAACCCGCTGCATAGGCCGCTATCGGATATCCGCTGTTAAATACAGCTTTTTCATACCAGTAAATAGCTGCTTCTTCACTTTTGGGTTCACCAAAGCCATGTTCAAATATATATCCAAGTAAATAGCTGGCGTGGTCATTACCACTTGATGCTAAATCCATCAGTTCGTCATGAATTCCATTTACTATGTCTGTGGCAAAACTCCTGTCCTGCCGGACGATCGTTCCTGACCAATACTGTTTGGCAAGCTCGCCTTCCGCAACAACGTTCCCCATAGAGGCGGCTGTTTTTAGCAAATCCATAATTTTCGGATCATTACTAAACTCCCAGTAAAACATTTGAATAGCCCGTGCAAGGTGATCGCTGCCATCGTTTTTGAGCTCCACGTTTTCTGAATATGATGTTTCAGTGAAACTGCTTTGCTGATTGTTTTCTGATGTTTTCGAATCAAATGAAGTTGTGAAGCTTCCTGAAGCTAATAATCCGAAAATAAGGAAAGCGGTAATTGAAGGGTTCATAAGTGTCACGCTGTTTGGATTGCGGTTTAGCTGTATAAGGAGTATAAAAGATACTGCGTGATCTAAATATCAGAATCGAAAAATCATTTGGGAGCAATTTGTCTCAAGTCCGTAAATCTGTGCACAGGCATGTACATTGTAGTTAACCTCATTAAGAATATGAAGTATATAAATGTAAAATCAAAGTAACGACAGACTAAAGAGACAATGCTGCAGAAACCCCGGATTTCCGAAAAATATTCTGATTTAAAAACTGGTTTTCTTTGCCAATTAATGAAGAAATCCGGCCATTTCATGGATTGTAGGTACAGGTCATGCCCTGCACCTACAGTGCTGATATTAATTAATCTATGCCAGTTACTTTGCCACCGCATCCGCAAAAAAGATAGCGACGCCTTTGTGCCAAGAAATCTTCAAATCGTCAAATTATCAAATCTTCAAATCCCCCCAATCTCTAAACCACGCCCTGCGCCTTCATCGCTTCGGCAACGCGGATGAATCCGCCGATGTTGGCACCTTTGGTGTAGTTTATGGCTCCGTTATCTTCGCCACCGTACTTTTCACAAATACCGTGAATGCTCTTCATGATCTCCTTCAGGCGTTTATCCACATCCTCAAACGACCACGACTGGCGCTGGGAGTTTTGTGCCATTTCAAGGCCTGAAACCGCAACTCCGCCGGCGTTCGACGCTTTACCCGGAGCATAAGCCACGCCTTTTTCCTTGAAAACCCGCACGGCTTTGTCGGTACACGGCATGTTGGCCCCCTCAACCACAATCCGGGTTCCGTTTTTGGCGAGTTCTTTGGCATCTTTATCATCCAGCTCGTTTTGGGTGGCGCATGGTGCGGCAATATCACACGCTACACTCCACGGACGCCCCTCATTAAAAGGTACGTCGTACTTTTCGGCGTACTCTTTGATACGGCCCTGACGCTCATTTTTAAGATCAATCACAAATGCGAGCTTTTCTTCGTCAATGCCGTCTTTATCGTAAATAAATCCGTCTGAGTCGGACAGCGTTACCACTTTTGCTCCCATCTGGATCGCTTTTTCGCAGGTGTACTGCGCCACGTTGCCCGAACCGGAAATGGCCACGGTTTTGCCTTCGGCGCTGTCATCCAAAGCTTTGAGCATATAATCGGCGAAGTACATGGTGCCGTATCCGGTGGACTGGGTGCGAACGAGGCTTCCGCCGTAGGAGAGGCCTTTTCCAGTCAAAATCCCCGAAAAACTTCCGGTAAGGCGTTTGTACTGTCCGTACAGATATCCGATTTCTTTTCCGCCAACGCCGATGTCACCGGCCGGGATATCCGTATCCGCGCCGATGTAATGGTGGAGTTCACTCATAAAACTCTGACAGAACCGCATGATCTCGTCATCAGATTTTCCCTTGGGATTAAAATCTGATCCCCCTTTTGCTCCGCCCAGCGTGAGTCCGGTAAGGCTGTTTTTGAAAACCTGCTCAAAACCGAGGAACTTCAGAATACTCAGGTTCACGCTTGGATGAAATCTCAGCCCGCCTTTGAAGGGTCCGAGGCAGCTGTTGAACTGAACCCGGTAGCCACGATTTACGTGAACATGTCCCTTGTCATCCTGCCACGGTACGCGAAACGTGATCACCTGCTCGGGCTCAACCAGCCGCTCAAGCAATCCTGTTATGTGATAATCTTTGTTTTCCCTCACGTACGGAATAACCCATTCCATCACCTCATGCACGGCCTGCGAAAATTCGGGCTGATCAGGATCACGGTCGGATACGTAATCCATGAAATCATCCAGGCTGATCTTATCGTAGTCTTTCATAGCTTTGAATCAATAAATTAATAGTCGTTTCAGAATAAGAAAATCAATTATTCTGAAATGTGGAAGCGGGATTTTACTTCTGTTTCTTTTCCTCCGATGCTTCCGGAAAATCGCGATAGCTGAACTCCTCATCTTCCTTCAGATCGCGGGTGTCGTATTTGCGATCGGTTACCACTACGTAAACCCAGTAAATCAGTACGATGGGTGAGATCATCAGCATCCCAACAATAACCGGCGCGGATGCTCCGGTGAAATACATCACCGCGTAAAACAGAAAATAAAGCGTGGTAAGAATGGTGACTAAAACGGGCTTTGACATAATACTTAATATTTTAAAGTGAATGCGCAGAATCAATTCTGATCCGCCGCTTCGTAATTATTTATTGGCTTCTGAACCGGAAAACTCCAAAGTCCAGAACAGCATTTCCGGTTCGCCGGGCATATATCCGGCTCTTTTATATAGGGATTTTGCAGGATTATCATCACGCACCTCAAGCGTAACTTTAACGCAGCCCCTGCGGCGCGCCTGATTCTCAACCTCTTCAAGCAGCCGGCGCCCGATCCCTTTTCCTCTGTGATCAGGATGTACAGCAATATCATGAATATTGACCAGCCGGCGCGCTTTGAACGTGGAAAATCCCTCAAAACAGTTTACCACGCCAACGGCCTGATCACCGGAATAGGCAAGCAGAGAAAAGGCAGTGGGCATTTCCCGGAGACTGGGTACGATTTGCAGCCTCACATTTTCATCAAGAGCCGCGTTCTGGCCCATTGGGTCACGGCTGTACAGATCGAGAAGTTCAACGATATCGGATGCGTGCTGTTTATTTGAGTAATCCGCAAGTGTGACGGTAATTTCTGAAGATGCCATACGATTACGGATTTGATCCGGTCGAGCCGGCAGTGCCAACCCACGTTTCGTTGATGAGCTTAAGGCGATCCAGCCTCACTTCCGTGCCGTCATCCAGCTTCAGGAATTCTTCGCCTGATCGTGCGAAAACGTCGCGAATTTTACTGCGTACTTCTTTTCGGTTTCCGGTTTCATCATCGTAAACCAGGTAACACGTCTCGCCCATCACCGCGATGGACTCAAGAATATCGTGATAGCGACAGGAAATAGGTTTGTAGTCGGTCAAATCAGCAGCCCCAACCTCAGTGAAAATTTTCTTCCCTGACTTAAAATAACGTTTTTCAGGGATTATTCGCTAAAAATCACGTCCGGATTTGTTTCCAGCTTCAGTTTTTCAGCGTAGTCCAGAAGGATGTCTCGTTTGTAGTCTGGCAGCGCATCCGCTCCGCCGGCAACAAAATCGCCAATGGTACGATTAGGAAAAATGAATGCCGCCGTTTCTTCGCCGTAGTCTTTGCCAAACTCACGTTTTATGGGTTTGAAAAGGCGATTCTTGACCCGATCCTGACGCTTCTTAAATGCCCGGATTTTCGCCATTTCCTCAGGCGATGGCGACTTGTCGGCGCGATCGGTTTTGGATAGCCCGAGATCATCTGCTTCAGCCTCAGCCCTGCTCCGGATATTCCGCAGCTGATGCAGTGCTTCCCCGTTTGACACTTTCGGATGCATGCCTCCCTTCGAAACTTTTTTCCCCTTTGTCACATCCACCATAACAGATTTTTCGATCGCCTGATAGGCCGGACGGTTTATTTTCTCGGCAAGCTGTTCGCGATACCGCGCCATCTCTTTGAAAATATGCCATTCGTACTCAGAAAGACCCTTTTTGTCCTTTTCGCGAATCGGATCATTCTCGGAAGCATCCGCATAATTCATCTCATCATATGTGCGGTTTTCCTCTTCAATCCACGGCATAACATTTTTTTCGCGCGCAATGTCATACACAGCATCACGCATTTCAAAGAGAAATTCGACATCCCGCACCGCATAAAGTTTCTGCTCTTTCGTGAGCGGCCGGCGAAACCAGTTGCTCTGCTGGCTCGATTTATCAGGCTCAATCCCCAGTAATTGTTCGGCCAGTTTTTCAAGCGACATCGGGGGATAATTGATGAGCCGCATTGCCAGCGAAAGATCGTGCACGTTTTTTGGGAAACATCCCAGCGAATGAAGCAGGCGGATATCCTCGCCAAAGGCAAATGTAATTACCG
>PXAI01000009.1 GCA_003567135.1 Balneolia bacterium
AATTTTGCTGATGCGCTCGAAAACGTATCCACATCCATCCATCTGGCCGACCACGTGGATGAGACCTCAAAGAAAGCCGGCTGGCACGTGAACAGAGCACACTTCCTGGAATTCTGGGGAGACGGCCTCTCTTACAGCGGTGCCCGTTCTGTAATTCAGCCTACGATTCAGCCTTTATTTGGCGGAAAAAGCGAATCTGAACTTCTTTACGCAATTCTGAACGGCGAATCCGGCGAAAGCTACGATCTCGTTCGCGAGACCTGGAGCGATCATCTTTCAGGGAACTTCGACAACGCCTGGAATGAAGTGATTCACGACGGACTCCAGAAAGGATCATCTTTCAGCACCGAGTCTGTTTCCCTTTCCGGCGTAAGCTCAGTTGCTTCTGCGCTCTCCGGAATGAGCGAAGCATCCGACAGCGACATTGAAATCGTATTCAAGCCCGACAGCAAACTTTTCGATGGCCGCTTTGCCAACAACGGCTGGCTCCAGGAGCTACCTGATCCCGTAACAAAAATTACATGGGATAACGTCGCGCTGATGAGTAAAACTACCGCCGCTGAATTCGGCGTTGAGGTCAAGAAATTTGGCGTGATTGATTTTGATATGGTCAAAATCAGCGTGAACGGCCGCGAAATCGAAATGCCGGCCTGGATTCAGCCCGGACACGCGGACAACAGCATTACCGTTCAGGTTGGCTACGGCCGCGAAAACGTTGGTAAAGTTGCTGACGACATCGGCCATAACACCTACGATCTTATTTCCTCGGAAAACGGACTCGCCGTTGCCGGCGCTTCTGTAGAGAAACTGCGCAGGACGTATCAGATCGCGTGTACGCAGAATCACCATTATATGGTGGAAAATCGTCCGATTATCCGCGAAGCTTCGCTCGACGAGTACAAGGATAATCCTGATTTTGCCACTGAGGAAGATTATATCCCGAACCGCGGACGCAACCTGTTCTCAGATCAGACCTTCCCGGACTATCAGCCGCAGTGGGGGATGGCCATTGACCTGAACTCCTGTATTGGCTGCGGCGTATGTACGATCGCGTGCCAGGCGGAGAATAACATCCCCGTAATTGGTAAACGCGAAGTTGCGCGGAACCGCGAAATGCACTGGATCCGCACCGACCGTTATTATATGGGGGATGAGGACGATCCGAATCCGAAGGTAGCACACCAGCCGGTGCCGTGTATGCACTGCGAACAGGCTCCGTGCGAGCAGGTTTGTCCGGTAGCCGCCACCACACACAGTGATGACGGCCTGAACCAGATGACCTACAACCAGTGTATTGGAACCCGTTACTGCGCGAACAACTGTCCGTTTAAAGTTCGCCGCTTCAATTTCTTCAACTACTCGAAATACTTCCTCGAAATCGACAACGATCCGGAAGTAATTCAAATGGCGATGAATCCTGACGTTACCGTGCGTTTCCGCGGTGTGATGGAGAAGTGTACCTACTGTATCCAGCGCATTAACCGTGCGAAAATTGCCACGAAGAACGAAACCGGTAATTCCAGAAAGCCGGCTGACGGAATGGTTAAGACCGCATGTCAGCAGGCCTGCCCGACTCAGGCCATCTCCTTTGGTGATCTCACTGATGATAATAGCGTGATTTCCAGAACCAAGGCGAATGAGCGGAATTACATCCTTCTCGGAGAAATAAATGTGCGTCCGAGAACATCGTATCTGGCTAAAGTATGGAATCCAAACAAAAATGCGGATCTGTCATGATAATTCGCAGATACCGGGGCATCAGCCCTGTAGTCAACAGAATGTATAGTATTAATCAGAACAACATTTCATGAGCAATACAAGTGGTTATGTCAAGGAAGAACCCCTTGTTCAGGGTAATCATACCTTTGGCAGTATAACGGCGCTGGTGGCCGACATCGTTGAGCGGCCCACACCCATGTGGTGGTACATCGCCTTTGGAATTTCAAACCTGTTGATGGGGCTTTTGCTTATCATGCTCGGGTACCTTATCTGGGAAGGTACCGGAGTCTGGGGGCTTAACAACACCGTTGCATGGGGATGGGCTATTGTAAACTTCGTATGGTGGGTCGGTATCGGTCACGCCGGTACGCTGATTTCCGCTATTCTTTTCCTCTTCCGGCAGGGCTGGCGAACCGCCATTAACCGTTTTGCCGAAGCGATGACGATCTTCGCGGTTATGTGTGCGGGGATCTTTCCGGCGGTACACGTAGGCCGTATCTGGGTGATTTACTGGGTATTCCCGCTTCCAAACCAGATGCAGATGTGGCCGAATTTCAACAGCCCGCTTTTATGGGATGTATTCGCCGTATCCACCTATTTCACTGTATCGCTTCTGTTCTGGTACGTAGGCCTTATTCCTGATCTCGCGACACTCCGCGACCGTGTGAAATCCAAGTTGGCCGCCAAACTCTACGGCGTTTTCGCACTCGGCTGGACAGGCGGTAACCGTCAGTGGCAGCATTACGAGAAGAGTTACCTGCTTCTCGCCGGACTTGCCACACCGCTCGTACTTTCTGTACACACCATTGTATCCTTTGACTTTGCCGTTTCCATTATTCCGGGATGGCACACTACTATCTTCCCGCCATACTTCGTTGCCGGTGCTATTTTCTCCGGATTCGCTATGGTAATGACGCTGATGCTCATAGCCAGAAAGCTCTACAATCTGGAAGATATTATGACGATAAATCACATCGAAAAAGTGAATATCATCATTCTTCTGACCGGAAATATGGTAGGTTTTGCCTACATCATGGAGTTCTTTATTGCGTGGTACGGTGGCGTTGAATATGAGAAGTTCGCGTTCATTAACCGGGCAGTTGGTCCCTACGCGTGGGCTTACTGGCTGATGTTCTGCTGTAACGTATTTGCGCCTCAGCTGTTCTGGTCGAAGAAAATGCGCCGCAATATCGTCGTCTCCTTTATTATATCGATTATTGTAAATATCGGGATGTGGTTTGAACGATTTGTAATTACCGTTACATCGCTGGCTCAGGATTTTATTCCGAGTTCGTGGGCATATTACTCACCGACATTTGTGGATGTGCTGACTTACGTAGGAACGTTCGGTCTCTTTTTCACGCACTTCCTGCTGTTCCTGCGATTCCTGCCGATGGTGGCTATTGCCGAGATCAAAATGGTGATGCCGCAGGCCGATCCGCACTATTATGATGAGAACGGCGACGAGCCGGAACCGGAAAAAATCGCTGAAGAAGCATCAAAAGATAAATCGTAAGGGAATTAACTGATGAGCGAAACAAAATCAACACAAGTTTCCAGGCCGTTCGGTCTTCTTGCGGAATATAAGAATCCGGGAAAGCTGATGCGCGCCGCCAAACTCGTAAACCGCGCCGGTTACACGAAGTACGATGCCTACAGCCCGTTCCCGATTCACGGTATGGATGATGCGATGGGCCTGAAAGACTCCAAGCTCGGCTGGATTGTACTCAGCCACGCGCTGGTCGGTTTTTCCGGCGGATTGTTCCTACAGATCTGGACTAGCTCCATCGCGTATCCGATAAACATCAGTGGTAAACCTTTTATCAACCTTCCGGCATTTATTCCGGTAACGTTTGAGCTTACCATTCTTCTTTCAGCGTTCGCCGCTGTGTTCGGAATGTTTTTCCTGGCTAATATGCCAAAGCATCACAACCCGCTGTTCAACTCTGATAACTTCAGAAAAGTAACCGACGACGGGTTTTTTATCTGCATTGAAACCGATGACGACCTGTACAACGAAGCTGAAACCGAGAAGCTTCTGATGGAAACCGGTGCAATGAACGTCGAAAAAATTTACGAATAGTTACCTGACACGACCGTCATATGAAATACGGATTTAAATTTAATATCGCTGCAATGCTGCTTCTTGGGATGTTGCTGGCTTCCTGCCGGGGACAGCCATCCGAAAAGCCGCCGATAATGCCTATTCAGCAGAATATGTACTGGCAGCAGAAATACCTCGCGTTCGAGCCGAATGAGTTTTTTGAGGATGGCCGTGCAATGCGGTTACCCGTTGAGGGAACGATTGCGCGTGGTAATCTCCAGAATGATAACGCGTTCTTTCGTGGCGTAACCGACGACGGCGATTACATTGCTGAAATACCTGCGGTAATCGACCGGGCATTCCTGAACACGGGCCGCGATAAATACAATATTTACTGCCAGCCGTGTCATGGCGGTGCAGGATTTGGTGATGGTATCGTAATTGGCTACGGATACGTTCCGCCGCCAAGTTTTCACGATGATGAGGTTCTTGAAATGCCAAACGGCCAGATTTACAGCGCAATTTACAACGGAGCCGGAACGATGCCGTCGTACCGCAACAAGGTGAACCGTGCTGAAGACCGCTGGGCCATTGTGGCATACATTCGCGCAATGCAGATTAGTCAGGGGGCATCTGCTGATGATATTCGCGCGCTCGGCCTCGATCCATCCGACGCAACCTCAAACTAAGATTCAATCATTGATTTTATAAAGGCAACATGGCAACTACCAAATTAACAGACAGCCTGAGTTTACCGGCCAGCGCCAATCCGGCCAAAGCCGCGTTTGCTATCGGTGCTGTAGGAGCAATAGGAAGCCTTGTAGGACTTGCTGTTAATCCGCAGCAGTTCCTTTACGCATATCTTGTAAGTTTCAGTTTCTGTATCAGTATTCTTCTTGCATCGCTGTTTTTTGTGATGCTCCACCACGTAACCCGATCTCACTGGAGCGTAACGGTTCGCAGGATTCCTGAAACGTTTTCTTCCTATTTATGGGTGTTTGCCAT
>PXAI01000034.1 GCA_003567135.1 Balneolia bacterium
TCAAGCGGATAAAACTCCAGCGCATCGTCGATTTCCTCCTGCGATTGGGCCATCAAACCGGGAGCAGCCAGGAATAATAATATGGTGAAGCAAATCAGATACCGCATAATGTTTCACTCCTCAGATTTGATTTATGTAGCAGCATAATATCTGTTTGCTTTGATAACCCGCAGCGAGGTATCAGGTCAGTAAGAAAATGGCGTGATTTAAGCGATGATATCAAAAATCCGCCGCCGGGAGTTAGCTTTACCCCCCCCCGGATTCACACTCGAATTAATTGTTATAAAAGCTCATCAAGTAAATTCACATATTGATTCATGGCGGGTGTTGATGCTTTGGGTTTATTTACTTGCAATTAAATACTTTAAACACATAAAAGCAAAAACTTATTGACAATTTATCCCACTATGTAAAAACGTATTATTCCGCTCATAGCGAAGAATAATTCAAAATTCAAAATTCAAAATTCAAAATTGGAGCGCGTCGACACAACAAAATATTTTTACAGAATAATCACATTCCCCGGAAAACAGTGATTTATTTTTACTCACTTAATAGTGAAAAATCACCGGTAATCCACTTTCAGCATTTCATAAGCTGTATCGTAACTGCAAACGCCTTTCAGGTAATTATCCACCCAGTAGACCACGGTGTGGCGGCGGTTACGCACCATCGGATCGTTCGTGCAGCAATTTCCGCTCATCTCATCCGCAAAACCCTTCAGGTCAGCTTCAATAAGATGAATAAGTGAATCCGGCAGATCATTCCACTTCAGCAGATCCAGTAATTCCTGAACTTCTGAGGTTTCCCCGGAAATTTCATTCACAGGCTTCAGGTACCAGTTGCGATCGAGTTTTAATGCAGGTGAAGTCATAACGAGCTCCTTTTTTGGATTAATTTTTAATTCACCCGTAATTTAGAACGCGGTTATGACAACTATATGTCACCCCTTTGGATTTTTTTTAAAATAAATTGTTCATCGCTTGTAGGGACAGGGCATGCCCTGTCCCTACAGAATTGTTTTTTAAATATATACATCCCATCTGATCCGATCACCGTCACAAAAAAAGCAATGATAAAATAATGAAATTTCGCTACATCCATTCAATTCAGCATGTCACCGGCTGCAAGCCTCCTTCCTTTTTGTTAATTACTGTGTGTCATCTGAAACATTATATTTCTTTCCGTTAGCGGATAATCTTATTTTCCCGATTCGGATTTGATCATTACATCAATCAAAACAAATGCCTGATTTTACGTTTAATCTGCCCGTTCACGATCCCGTTCTGATTTTCGCTATCGTGATGCTGATCATCCTGCTTGCGCCTCTTCTGTTCAACAGGTTGAAGATTCCCGGTATTGTTGGAATTATTCTTGCCGGAATGGTTGTCGGGCCCAGCGTGCTCGGCCTGCTCGAACGCGACGAAACCATAATTCTGCTTGGTACGGTCGGGTTGCTCTATTTAATGTTCATGGCCGGTCTCAGTATCGACCTGAATAAGTTTGAAAAGCTCAGGGGAAAAAGCCTCACATTCGGGATGATATCCTACTTCATCCCGCAGCTGGCGGCACTGGCGGTTGGCGTGTATATCCTTGATTTCTCGCTTTATTCCTCCATTCTGCTCGGGTGTATTGTCGGCTCGCATACGCTGCTTGCCTACCCGATCGCCAGCCGGATCGGAATCACCAAAAACTCGTTTACCACCATGTCGATGGGGGGAACCATCGTTACCGATACGATGTCGCTGATGATTCTCGCCATCGTGGCCGGGGCCGTTTCGGGCAGCGCGGGTCCGGGATTCTGGGCTACTTTTGCAACGATGGTTACTATTTATACGGTGGTGGTTGTGCTCGGGCTGCCGGCGCTGGGCAGATGGTTTTTCCGAAACGTACGAAATCAGGCTAACACTGAGTTTGTGTTTTTGATCGCCGTGCTCTTCATCACAGCATGGTTCGCGGATGTCGTGGGCCTGGCTCCCATCATCGGCGCCTTCCTTGCAGGATTAACGCTTAACCGCCTCGTGCCGGAATCAGGCACGCTTATGAACCGGGTTCAGTTTGTCGGAAACGCACTTTTTATCCCGTTTTTCCTTATTTCGGTAGGTATGCTCGTTGATGTCGGCGTTATGGTTGAAAGCTGGGATGTGTGGATCGAAGCGCTCTTTTTTACGCTTCTCGTGGTGCTCGGTAAAGGATCAGCGGCAAAAATTGTTCAGCTGATATTTAAGGGATCATCGGCCGAAGGCTGGACAATGGCCGGATTAACTATCCCGCAGGCGGCCGCAACGCTGGCGGTAACGCTCGTTGGTTTTGAAATTGGCCTGTTCTCGCAAACTTCCGTAAACGCGGTCGTCATCATGATTCTGATCACCTGTATGATTGGCCCCGCCATGGTGGAGCGGTTCGGACGAAAAGTTGCGCTTCAGGAATCTCAGCGGCCTTACGATCAGGCTGATGCGCCGGAGCGGATTCTGGTTCCGCTGGCTAATCCCACCACAGCCGAATCCCTGATGGATCTCGCCATCATGATGAAAAACCTGAAGGTGGATGATCCCCTGTTCCCGCTGACGGTAGCACGAGATTCCGATAACGTTCAGGCTCAGGTGGCCGACAGCGAAAAAATGCTGAGTCATGCCGTGGTTCACGCCGCCGCCGCTGAAGTTCCGGTTATTCCCGTAACGCGGATCGATATGAATATTTCAAACGGAATTATGCGCGCCACGCGTGAGCTCCGTATTTCAGATATCGTAATCGGCTGGAACGGCGAAGTAACTGCCAAGGAGCGAATCTTCGGAAGTATCCTTGATCAGCTTCTGGATCAGTCGACGCAGCAGGTTCTGGTATCCAAAATTGAGGATAATCCGCTGAATGTTACCAAAAGAACTATCGTTGCCGTGCCTCCTTACCTCGATCGCGAAAACGGGTTTATCGGCAGTATCCGCACCATCAAGAACCTGGTTGGCCAGCTGGGCAGCGATCTGCTGGTGGTTAGCACGCGGAATAATCACAAAATCCTGAAAGAGTTTATTGAGGAAAAAGATCCTGAGCTGGAATCAGAATACATCATCCTTGAAAACTGGTCGGATTTGCTGAAAACCAGCGAGCTGAAGTTTGAGGATGAGGATCTCTTTGTTCTGCTCAGTACCCGGAAAGGAACCGTTTCGTGGGAAGCAAACCTGGAGCGGCTTCCGCGGATTGTCGCCCAGAATTATCCGAAACTGAACTTTGTAACCATCTACCCGAATGAGGCCACGCAGGAAAATGCCCCGGCGCACAAAGTCAAGTTTGTGGGATCGCGCATCATCCCCCCGATCAGCACCGAAAACGTAAACTTCAACCTGGATGATCTGGATGCCGAAACGGCGCTGAGGGAACTGATGGGTAAAAAGTTTGGCGGAAATCCGGTGGAGTTTTCACAGGTTGTGGAGGAAATCCTGAATACCGAAACCGACAATCTGCCCGGCGAACTTCCGGGCGTGGTGATTACTAAATGCCGGTCAAGGCTCACGCAGTCGCCCGAACTTTTTATGGGGATCAGCCAGAAAGGATTTAATTATCCGGGCATAAAGGAAGATGTTCACCTGATCATCTTACTGGTGAGTCCGCCAAACCACACCACGCAGCGAAACCTGAATATTCTCGCGGCGCTGGCCCGTTTCCTGAGTTCACGCAAGACCGTTAAAAAGCTGATAAACGCGCGTCAGCTCAGCGATGTGGATGAGATTCTGAAAGAAGCCCAGCTAAAATCCAGCGACAGCGCTATTTTTTGATAAACCAAATTGTTCAATGGTATTCAAAAAGACCTTATATGTTTGTTTTATATTACCATTGATATGAAATGGCACCCCCGGCGCGCTCTGTAGTAGAGACGCGATGCATCGCGTCTCTACTACAGGGCATGCGCTACCGCTGAGTAATCCGAAATAAACCAACCCAAAGCCCATGTTTTTTGTATTTGATATTGAATCGGTTCCTGATTTTGAGTTCATCCGCAGCGTACTTGAACCCGTTAAGGCGAATACCGAGGATGAACTTCTTGAAGTGGCATCAGAAGAACTGGCGCGGAATAAATCCGGATTTCTGCCGCCGATGTACCACAGAATGGTCTCATGGGTTGGTTTATGGATTGACAACAATGGCGAGCCCAAGCAGAAAGTAGCCTGGTCGGGCGAAGACGAGCGCGATGGCCTCATCCAGCTCATTGACACCCTCGCCACATTCAAGGATTTCGGCCTGATCCACCACAACGGCCGCGGTTTCGACATCCCGCTGATCATGTACCGCGCCATGAAGCACGGACTTCAGCTTCCCGCCCGCCTCAATAACCACGATATCCGCTACCGTTACAGCCAGCATAATATCGATCTGGTAGATGAATTCAGCAATTACGGCGCCAGCTCGTGGCCCAAACTGAAGCACATCGGCAAGCTGATCGGAATTCCCTTCAAACAAACCGGCGAAGGCAATGAAGTACTGAAAATGTTCCGAGAAAACCGCCTTGAAGAAATCGAGCACTACTGCTACGAAGACGTCATGGCCACCTATCTCGTGTGGCTCTACCTCCGCTTCACAACCGGCGTGCTCTCAGAAGCCCAGTTCCGCCAGCTCAAAGACCGGGCGTTGTCGAAATTGAAAGAGATACAGGAGAGGGAGTTTTAATTCAGAATTCAGAATGCAGAAATTCAGAATTGGGAAGGATGAAAGGATTCAAAATTCAAAATGAAAAATTCAAAATCATTGTTGTTCGTGGAAAGTAGTTTTGATTTTGAAATGGATTGTCTTTATCAGAAAGAATAAAATTCGGCATCAGATAAAATAGCGATTAGAACCGCAGTGGAGTGTGGCGTTAAGAATAAAACCATACCTCTGACTGAAATGGAAATTGATTACAATGGTTTCGGAGCATTGATTTTATTTAGCGCAAGACAATCGTTGCAAAGAATCTTATTTACATCCTGTAGGGACAGGGTATGCCCTGTCCCTACAAGATTGATTTTTATAAATCTATATCTTCCTATTGATAAAATTACCGCAAAAGAGGCAGCCACGTTCAAACGAACTAAACCACTTTATATAAGAACAAAGTTTGTTTGAAATTCGAAAGTTTAAATTCAGCAATATGCTACATCAAGGTTAATCCGGGGATTGAGCAAAATTCACAATTCAACAATTCACAATTCAAAATTTCTCTCTGAAGCGAAGCGACTCCCCCACAATTCTTTATTTTAAATTTATTTCTTACCTTACTGCGATTAATACGCAGCGTTTAGGAATTTTGATTGAGATCTTTTCTATTTCTGATTCCGGCTGTTAAACGCTTTATTTACGGGTTATCTGTCAATACAGCTCCAAAAAAGAACTTTATTTTGAAGCATTATTACTACTACGATTCACAGAAATGTGAGTTTGTTACTGTAGAATATCGCAATTCAGATCGAATTGTTCATACTCTCACCACCTGGTTGACGGTTGGGCTCGTTATCGCCGGACTTCTGATTGGCTTTTTAGTCAGTTTTGCCGGTACTCCTGCTGAAATTGCGCTGAAAAGTGAAAACAGCGAGCTTCTGAAGCAGTTCCGCCAGAGCCAGTCGAGAATCGACCAGCTTTCTGATCAAATTGCCCTTCTTGCCGAAAAAGATAACGAAGTGTACCGCACGGTACTCGGAATCGACCCTATCTCCTACGATGAGCGTCTTGCCGGAGCCGGTGGAGCCGATTTTTATGATCGCTTTGACGGCCTGAGAGAATCCACCGCGAATTTACTTCGCAGCGCTTCATTTGAGCTTGAGAACATCGAGCGCAGAATCCAGATTCAGAATCGCAGCCTTGAAGAGGTAAAAGAGTTCTACAACTCGAATGAAACTAAAATGAGGCACCTTCCTGTCATGCGCCCGGTTGACGGCGTAGTGCTCAGCGGATACGGAATGAGGCTTCATCCCGTCCTCGGCGTGCGCAGAATGCACGAAGGAATTGACTTCAGAGCCCGCGTCGGCACGCCCGTTTACGCTCCGGGCGACGGCGTCGTTAAATTTGCCGCCAACCGCGCAGGCGGATACGGCCTTCTCGTTGAAATTGATCACGGCTACAGTTACGTAACCCGCTATGCTCACCTCTCCGCTTTTGCCGACGGCATCAGGCCAGGAAAACGAATCAAGCGTGGCGACCTGATTGCCTACACCGGCCGTACCGGACGCGTTTCCGGCCCGCACCTTCACTATGAAATTCACAGAAATGGCCGCGCCGTAGATCCCCTCAACTACATGTTTGCCGACATGACGCCCCAGGAATACCGCATGTTTGTTGATATCAACCGGAAGTCAAATTCAACGTCGAACTAACCGGCTCGGGCAAACCTAATTTCAAAAAAAAGGCTGATCAGCATAACTGGTCAGCCTTTTTTGTATTTGGGAATACATTTCCAATCAGGAACTGTTAAATGATGATTACCCTTAATTTACCATCTGCTAAATTGCTATCTGCGCAACACATCCCGCAAGTACTGCGCATTCAAAACTCAACCCTGATCACCCTCAACACCGGGGAGCCCTGCGACCCTCCTACTGCAATTCAGCTTTCTCGATAAACCTCGGCTCCTCTTTCGGGTATTTCTTCAGATGTTCAATACAGTTCTGAACGTTCTTCTTCGATCCCACATAAATCGGCGCCCGCTGATGAATGTGCGTCGGCTCAATTTCCATCACACGCCTGCCGTTCTGATCCATCGACAAACCGCCGGCCTGTTCTATGATATAGGAAATCGGGTTACATTCGTACATCAGGCGCAGTTTACCGTTTGGAAGTTTACGGCTTTCAGGATAGATGAAAATCCCACCTTTCAACAGCGTACGATGAACATCGGCCACCATTGAACCGATGTAACGGGATGTGTATGGACGATTGGTCTTTTTATCGTTCTCCTTGCAATAGGCAATATACTTTTTCAATCCCGGCGACCACGTGTTGTAATTTCCTTCATTTACGCTGTATATCGTGCCCTCTTCCGGAATCTGAATGTTTTTCTCTGACAGGAAAAACTCGCCAATGCTCGGATCAAGTGTAAACATATTTACGCCGACTCCGGTTGTGTAAACCAGAATCGTGCTGGAGCCATACAGAACATATCCCCCGGCAACCTGCTTCGTACCTTTTTGCAACGCGTCATCATCGGTTGGATAATCCGCGGGATCGGAGTTTCTCATAAAGATAGAGAAAATGGTTCCGATCGAAACGTTTACGTCAATGTTGGAGGAACCGTCGAGCGGATCCATGTGCACGATGTAACGTCCCGAAGAGCTTTGCATCCGGATAATTCCGTCATCCTCCTCAGAAACCACCATACAAACAATATTCGAGCGGGAAAGTGCGTGCAGCATCTGATCATTCGAAAAAATGTCGAGCTTTTTCACGTTCTCGCCGTGTACGTTACGGCTGCCATCCACGCCAAGAATATTGGTTATTCCTGCCTTGTTCACCTCGCGCGAAATAATTTTCGCCGCAAGGCCAATATCCCTCAAAAGCTGAGATAATTCTCCGGTAGCTCCTTTAAACTCATTTTGACCCTGGATGATAAACTCTTCAAGCGTTATCAGCCTGTCTACATTCGATTTTTTCATTATAATAATTCCTAAATATTAGCTCTCGTTTTCAAAAAAGCGCTTTTTTGAATATATGTAATTTCGAAATACTTACCAGTTTTAAATATTGGCAATATCAGCTTTCTTGCAGAATCCGGTCAAAAACTCTGTCAGCCTCCTCCCGAAGATGTAAATAATCCCCGTCGTTTTCAATGATATAATCACACAAATGATGAAGCCGGGAAAAGTCAGGCTGCTTTTTGATCCGGGCGATCACCTCATCCTCCGAAACGCCGTCCCGCTCTGATACTCTTTTCACGCGCAATTCCTGCGGTGCATCAACCAGAACAATTTTATCCAGATTTTCCGGACGACCGTTATTCAGCAAAAGCGCCGCCTCTTTCACAAATACCTTACATCCCTGGCGTCGCGCCTCACCCATCAGGCGCTCCGTTTCGGCATAAACCGCAGGATGCACAATCGCGTTAAGCTCCTCCACCCTGTTTTTTTCAAACGCCTCACGAATCAGGAATGGCTTGTTAAGCTGCCCTGATTTATCGTAAACATCTTCCCCGAACGTTTTTGTCAGTTGCTTCCGGACTTCGCTGCTGGTCACCATCAGCTTTTTTGCAAGATCATCGGCAAACAAAACGGTGGCACCGCGCTTCTCCCAAAGTTTAGCAACTTCGGATTTCCCGCTTCCAATTCCGCCCGTAAGTCCGACTGAAATCATAATTCTGACCTTTTAAACCAAATATCCAGACTTTCTTGCTGTCAGTAGCCAACGCACATGTCCTGTTGTAGAGACGCGATGCATCGCGTCTCTACAACAGGACGTGCCGGACACATCCAAATCCGTTTTTAAAGAACCGGGTTTTAGATGAAGAAAACAGTTAATCATGGGTTTTTGAATGTCCGTCATTATAGAACTGATTCTTCGAATTAAAGAATTGTATCCCTGAGCCACTCATCAGAAGACTGAGGGTAATCGGTTGTGTAGTGCAATCCCCGGCTTTCCTTACGCTCCGAGGCAGATTTAATGATCAGATACGCCACCGCAATCATATTTCTGAGCTGACATAGCGGTACGCTGACTTTCGTCCGTGTATAAAAATTCTCAACTTCTTCGTAGAGCAAATGAGTTCGCCGAAACGCGCGCTGGAGCCGCAGATCGCTTCGCACAATCCCCACGTAGGCACTCATTACCTGGCGCAACTCGCGCTTGTTGTGCGAAATCAGAACCCACTCTTCGGTATTCACCGTGCCGGAATCATCCCAGTCTGGGATGGATTGGTTGATCGATGAATTCGCCGCATACTCAATGGCTTTTTTTGATGCTTTTCCTGAAACCACGATAGCTTCCAGCAGGCTATTCGATGCCAGCCGGTTTGCTCCGTGAATTCCCGTATGCGCCACTTCACCGGCCGCGAAAAGCCCGTTAATCGAAGTTTCGCCGTCGATGTTCGTCCACACTCCGCCGCAAACGTAATGCGCAGCAGGCACTACGGGGATGTAATCCGAGGTCATATCCAGCCCTTCCTCCAGGCACTGCGCGTAAATGTTCGGGAAATACTTCAGGATTTTATACTTGGGGATGTGCTTTACATCGAGATAGACGTAATCATCCCCGCGTTTCTTCATCTGATCATCAATCGCGCGCGCCACGATGTCTCTGGGCGCCAGTTCAGCGCGTTTATCATAGTCAGGCATAAAGCGTTCGCCGGAGGAATTCCGAAGGATGGCGCCGTGTCCCCGAACCGCTTCTGAAATCAGAAAAGAGTTAGTTTCCGTGTCTGATTTGTAGAGGGATGTGGGATGAAACTGCACAAACTCCATATTACAGACTCTCGCCTTGGCACGGTACGCCATAGCCAAGCCGTCGCCGGTGGCAACTTCGGGGTTGGTCGTATGCAGATAAACCTGCCCGATTCCGCCCGTTGCGAGGAGCGTAGCTTTGGCCAGAACGCGCTCAACTTTATCATTCTGATGATTCAGAACGTAGGCTCCGAAGCAGTGTTTATCCTCGGTGTATTTGGTTACTTTATGCCCGAGGTGATGCTCTGTAATCAGCTCCATCGCAAAATGATGCTCCAGAACTGTTACGTTCGGATGCCGCGATACTTGCTCAAGCAGCACGTTTTCGATTTCACGTCCGGTCATGTCATCCGCGTGGATAATGCGGCTTTTTGAGTGTCCGCCTTCCTTTACAAGATGCAGCTTCCCGTTTTCGCGCGTAAAATTGGCGCCCATCTCAACCAGATTCCGAATTACTGTGGGGCCGTCCGAAACGATACTGCGCACCACTTCTTCGTTGCAGAGTCCCGCGCCTGCAATGATCGTGTCGTTTACGTGCGCTTCAAAGGAATCGGACTGATCCAGTACGGATGCAATGCCGCCCTGCGCATAGTTGGTGTTTGATTCTGCCTTGTTTTTTTTGGTGATGATCCCGACCGTGCCGTTTTTGGCCACTTCAAGCGCAAACGTGAGCCCGGCCGAACCACTTCCGATAACAAGAAAATCAAACTCCATTAACGCGCCTCGCTCATCAGGTAAGCTTTGATAAACTCTTCAAGATCGCCGTCCATAACCGCGTCCACGTTGGACGTTTCGTGGTTTGTACGGTGATCTTTCACCATGTTGTAGGGATGCATCACATAAGAGCGAATCTGCGATCCCCACTCGTTTTTCTTTTTGGTGCCTTCCAGCTCGCTGCGCTGCGCTTCCTGAATTTCCTTTTCAAGCGTGTAAATTCTGGATTTCAGCATGGTCATCGCTTTCTCACGGTTTTTCAGCTGCGATCGCTCCTGCTGACACTCCGCAACAACGCGTTCCTCGCTTCCGTCGGAAAGTTTCCCGGTCCAGACCAGCCGCACGCCCGTTTCAACTTTGTTTACGTTCTGTCCGCCGGCGCCGGATGAGTGAAAGCGCTGAAGCTCAATATCAGACGGATTCAGGTCGATTTCGATGGTATCATCAATAACCGGATAGATAAATACGGAACAGAAGGACGTGTGACGGCGCGCGTTGCTGTCGAATGGCGAAATTCGTACCAGGCGGTGAATACCGTTTTCCGCCTTCAGATAGCCGTAGGCGAATTCTCCTTTTACCTCAACCGAAGCGCTCTTTATACCCGCAACATCACCGTGCTGATATTCAACCGTAGTGACGTCAAATCCGGCCTGTTCGGCCCAGCGGGTGTACATCCGGTAAATCATATTCGCCCAGTCCTGGCTTTCCGTACCGCCCGCTCCGGGATTGATCGTAATCAGCGCGTCACGGCGGTCATCTTCGTGGCTGAGCATATTTTTGAACTCAAGCTCTTCGATTCCGGTTTGAAGCGCGATAAACTCTGCGTTCAGTTCATCCCCGACGGATTCCCCTTCGCCCTGCATCTCCTGATATACCCGAATATTCTCGCGGTGTTCGTCCAGATTATCCCAGCTTTTCACCCAGGATTTCTCGTGGTTCAGGTCTTTCATCACCTGCTGGGCTTTATCAGGATCATCCCAAAAACCGGGCGCCTGCGTCTGATGCTGGATTTCCGCTACTCTTTGTTTACGTTTATCGTAGTCAAAGATACCTCCTCAGCTCGTCGAGCCGCGCTGAAAGGGTTTTAAAAGATTCTTCTGAAAACGTGGTTTTTATATCGGCCATGAATTAAAACAGTGTTGAGTAAACGTGACTTTTTTCGAAGTTGTAAATATAGCAATACAAGCCTTCAAATTCAGATTTTTAGCCCGATGCAATTATCTGACCAGCTCCTTCAGCTCATCAATCCTGTACGACAATTCGTCGCGGTCCATTTCGCTGAATCGCTCCGGCAGCATTTCGCGCGATGTACACTCTTTTACGGCCAGCAGCGTCTGAAGCTCAATCTCCTCAGGATAGGTCGGCGGCAAAAAATCCTCCAGCGCGGCGTTTAACACCTCAATACTGACGCGCTTTTTTCCTTCCGTGGCGGCCCGGAATCTGGCGCGCGTCAATGCGGCTTCCATATCGGCGCCGGAAAGTTTTTTCTCGCCATTCAGAATCACTTCGGGTACTTCGTTTTGCGTCATCACGAGGCCGGTTTTCTTTTTCATCGCCTCAAAAAGTTCTTTGCGCTCCTCCTGCGTCTCAGGATAAAAAAGCGCCAGATGCTCCTCAGCCCTGCCCTGACGCTTAAGGTCAACGGGCATCAGATCCGGACGCGCCGTCATCAGAAACCAGACGATGCGGCCACGATTTTTTGTATTGCTCATGAACTGCGCGATCTGCGCAAAAACCCGGCTGGAAACGCCGCTGTCGCCGGAAGCATTCCGGTCGCCAAGGTAAGCATCGGCTTCATCGATCATGACGGCTACGGGCGCCATAGCGTCAAGAAGGGAGAGGATTTTCTCCAGATTCCCTTCCGTTACGCCCTGCCACTGGCTCCGGAAGTTTTTCAGTTTAACCATCGGAATACCCACTTCGCCGGCAAAGCAGGTAACGAGATATGTTTTTCCGGTTCCGACGGGGCCGCAAACCAGATAGCCCATCGGAAGCACGTCGGGATGTCCGGTTTTGAGTGCGGCCGATGCGCTGCGCAGATGTTTTTTGACGAGCGAGTGTCCCGCAACGTCATCCAGCGAACTTTTTGTTTCCACAAATTCCAGCAGGCCGTACGCTTCCGCCTCGATCATCTCTTTTTTAATGGCGCTCAGCCGCTCAAACGTGAGCTTCGTTTTGTTTTCCAGCGCGTGGGATAAAATCCCCCTGAGCGCAACCAGCCCAAGCCCGGCGGTTTGCTGAGCCAGCACGGGCACTGAAACCTCACTGATTCCCGAGAGTTTTTTCTCATCAGCAAAATCCCGGATAAAATACTCGCGCGTTTTTTGGGGCGGCAGGCCAACTTTAATATTGGCGATAAACGGACTCTGAACAAGACTTCTGTTCAGATCGGTGAGATTTTCGGTGAGCAAAACAACGGTAAAATCGGCGGCCAGAAACAGCGGATCCTGCGCCCATTTCAGTAGATAAACCAGTGACGTACGGTCTTCGGTACCCGAGCTTCCGGTCTCGGAATTTGGCACGATGGTTTCAGAAAAATCGATCACGCACGCGATACTTTTACGCTCCTGAATCCGCAGCCTGAAATATTTCTCCAGAATGGACATCACCCGAACGGGGTCACGGGGGATTTTTTCGCTGTTATCCCCTGACGGACTGCTGATGCTGCGGTTGAAATCCGTCATCGTTTTGCGGTCACGAAAATGAATACCGGAGGACCGGTCGTAAAACAGTACAAGATCGCGCGCTCCAAAGAACTCATCCGCCAGAAATGATTTGAATCTCCTGAAATCAGATCTTTGCTCTTTGCTTTTTTTCTTTCTTGAGGTTTTATCCCCAGACACATACCTGATTTCCACCAGATCGCGCACATTCCCGTGCAGGATAAACGAGTTCAGCGTTTTGCTGAGGTATTTCCGGGCAAACTCATGCGCCCATTCAGGGTAAGCTTCAAACAAGGTATTTCTCCGGATTAAATTACAGTTACAAAAAGGCATCCCGATCCGCCAAGCGGCAGGATTTATTCGCCTAATCTATCAAAGCCCGGTTTTGCCGGAAATCAGCTTTCGAGCAAAATCAGCTTAATGATTTCAATACGGGTATCCGTCGATTTGGTTATGATGAATTTCCGGTCGTCGATGATGACCTCCTCATTCATTTTCGGAATCCGGCCGATTTCATTTATGATGTACCCGGCGATGGTCTCAAAACTGGTGTCCTCATCAGTCATTCCGATTTCCGGAAACTCATCCTCAATATCCTCAATCTCAACATCACCGCTGAAAATAAAGGTATTGTTGCTGAGTTTTTTCATGATGGTAGCTTCGTTGTCGTACTCATCCTGAATATCACCCACAACCTCTTCGATCAAATCCTCGATAGTCACAAGTCCGGCTGTTCCGCCGTATTCGTCAATTACAACGGCCAGCGAAATGTTCTGGCGCTTAAATTCGGAGAGCAGATCTGTACACTTTTGTGATGACGGCACGTGCTTTACCGGACGGATAATCTCCTTCAGCTCTTTCGGTTTTTTGAACAGATCGTACGCAAAAACAACTCCGACGATATTATCAATATTCCCCTCATAAACCGGAAGTTTAGAATAGCCCGAGCTCGTAAAAGCGCTCAGTACGTCCTTAATCGTTGACTGAATATCTACGGCGTGAATTTCAATGCGCGGAATCATCGATTCCCTCACGCGTTTGGATGACATCTCCAGAACGTTGCTCAGAATTTCCGAATCGTCTCGGTCAATATCACTTTCGGCTTCTTTACCAATTTCCCTGAAGAGCGTTTCGATATCCTCACGTCGGTAAAACTCGGTAACTTTCTCGGCATCCGGCTTGATGAGGCGGATCAGAACCTGCGATGACGTGTTGGCCGCCCAGATAATAGGACGAAGAACTATATTTACCATCGCCAGCGGCAGCGCTACAATATCCATAGCGCGGTCAGAGTGGCTTCTGAAAATACTTTTGGGGATAATTTCCCCGAAAATAAGAATCAGCATGGACGCAATCACGGTCTGAATCAGAATGACGGTAAAATCAGAGGGATCAGCTCCTATCAGCGCGGCATAGGCGAGCGCGATGGGCCCGGTGAGGAAGAGCGTCATCAGCGTGGCGTACGCAATGTTAACCACGTTATTTCCAACCAGCGTGGTAGATAAAAATATTTCAGGATTCCTGACGAAATATTTGAGATAACGGCTCGTGACGGAATCCTTGCGGGATTTTATCTCGAGCTTCAGGCGGTTGGCGGCCACAAACCCAATTTCAGAACCGGAGAAAAAACCGCTGAGCAGAATAGTAAGTACAATCAGTAACGCTTCGTTCATGATTGCACTCCCCGGGTTATTGTCGATTTATCAGAAGACGGAGGTTCCAATCAGATAAAATTAGGTTCCCGAAAAGCGGGGTTTCCGCTTCTCTAAAAATGCGCCCACACCTTCGCGAAAATCGTCTGTTTCGCAGAGCTTTCCGAAAAGATCCGCCTCCGCGCCGTATCCTTGTTCCGGGCCGGAATCAGCGGCGTGAACGGCTTTAATCGCATGGCTGATCGCAACCGGGCTGTTGCGCCTCATTTTGCCGATAAGTTTCTCTGCAGCTTCCAGCGCTTCCGGAACGGAATCAGTAACGCTGTTGGCAATTCCAAACTTTTCGGCTTCATCAGCCTTCACCTGGCGGCCGCTCAGAATAAGCTCAAGCGCGATGCCCTTTCCAACTATGTTCGTTAAACGCTGTGTGCCGCCATAGCCGGGAATCAGGCCGAGGCTCACTTCCGGCAGGCCAAAAACAGCGTTCCCGCTGGCAATCCGGATGTGGCAGGAAAGCGCCAGTTCCGTTCCGCCGCCGAGCGCATAACCATTAACAACGGCGATTACCGGTTTCGGGCAGTCCTCAATTTTACTGAAAACGCCCTGACCTTTTTGAGAAGCTTCCACTCCGGTTTTTCCGTTGAGCGTGCTCAGTTCTTTAATATCAGCTCCGGCCGCAAAAGCTTTTTCGCCTGATCCGGTTACAATCACCCCAAAAATGGTGTCATCCCCGTAAATGTGATCAAATGCGGCGCTCAGCTCATCCAGAACCTGGTTGTTCAGGGCATTGAGCTTATCAGGCCGGTTAATTGTCAGTCGACAAATGCCTTCGTTATTCTCGAGTTTTAGCGTTTCGAATGTTGGTAAAGCCATAAATAATTTCTGTCAGTTTTTTACGCGATCCACAACCTGTCTGGTTTCTTCCGACTGATTATCAAGATCACGGATTTCGGATAAAATATCACCATTTCCGTTCAAATCAGAAGACCATTCGCTGTAGATCGTATCCGTATCGTCAAGGTCGAGCATCAGGCTGTCCATCTGGTGTTCAATTTCCTCCAGATTCGACATCGTCATCGACTTCTCGTAAATATAACGGATCGTGTCTTCAATGGTTTTTAGCTGCGACTCTGAAATTAAGTATTTTTCGCGCGCTACTCCATACTTTTCAAGCCTTTTATGCAAAATACTTTGGCGCCTGTTTAAAACCTGCTTCAATTTCTGTGAATCAGTTGTTTCAATCTCTTTGGATGTCTTCTCAATTTCAGACCTGAGCCTCGACTCAACCGGTGTCTCCAGATACTGCTCGTACCGTTTTGAACTATCGAGAAGCAGCATATAACTCGTAAGCAGGGAATCGATCCGCGTATTGATGCTGTCCAGAAGGCCGTGCGAGGGATACGGAAGCTTGGCGAAATTACCTTTTATGAGTCCGGCGATGTGCTTCAGAATCAGAAATTTTTTCTGGCCTTCCTCATTCAGGTTGCCGAAAATTTTGCGCTCCTGGAACCGGCTGTTACGCTCCTTAAACGAGCGCAGATTGATGTACTTTTGAAATCTCGGCAGCCTTGGCACAATCCCCAGATAGATCAGCTCGAATGCCACCGTTACGGAAAATATCACGCTCAGCGCCGTGCCGTGTCCCGATAAGAAGAACGCACTGGTTGAGGCTGTAATCAGGAATGCAAGATTCAGCGGATGCAGAAAAGCTTCGCGGGTATAATTTACTGGTTTATCCATGATCTTCTGTACGATCAGCAGGGCCAATTGTTTTGAGAATATCCGAAGGAATTTTTCCGTGTCCGGCTTCCGGCCTGCCCTCTTTTTTGTGGGATACCGTTTTCGCCGTTGATTTCTCCAGCTCCTCGACCGTTTTGACGAGTTCATCTTCCAGAACACCCATCTCCGCTTTAACTTTACGGAGTGTTTCACGGGCGGCCTGCTGACGGTTGAACTCCTCTGCTTCCTCGTTTTTCCGGGATTCTTCCGAATCATCAAAAGCCATTTCCAGCCGGGCTTCGGCAAGCGCCACTTTTTCCTTCACCTTATCGAGAACAGAGTTCAAGGAATCCATTACCGGAGCGGTATTCATCTGCTCCAGCGCTTTGAGGATTTTGGCCTTACGCTCGTAATAGCCGAGTTTTTTCTTGTACTCAAGCATCGAGCGGTAGTGCTCTTTGTATTCCTCTTTAAGTCGTTCGCGTTCTTCCCTGCTGTTCACGGCTTTCTTATCAAAGATGTGAATTATTTCGATTTCTGACGTCCAACCGTTTTTGCTGAGTCTTTATCAGCTTCTTCGGTTGTCTCATCAGAGATATCAATTTTGCCTTCAGATTCAGCTTTTGCCTTCGGTTTGGCTTCCTCTTTTTTGCCGGTATCCATACCCATTTCCTGCTTGAATTTCGACACCATTTCCGAAGCACGAAGCTTTTCGGCGTCTATTTCAATTTCAAGAGTTTTGGTATCCACGTTATCCAGAGCGATTTCCATACGGGCCTCGTTCATGGCCGTTTTTTCGTTCAGGCGCGTAATCATTTCATCGTGCGTCTGATCGATTCCACCTACCTCGAATTTTTCAAGTGTATCAGCTATTTTTGATTGCCACTCAGCACGTTCCGAGGCGCGTAGTG
The DNA here is from genome assembly GCA_003567135.1 of Balneolia bacterium. Taxonomy (GTDB): domain Bacteria; phylum Bacteroidota; class Rhodothermia; order Balneolales; family Cyclonatronaceae; genus PXAI01. The sequence continues at coordinate 17,049 of PXAI01000034.1, forward strand.
CTTCACGCGCTTCGCGGATTTTACGATCCTTTTCCCGCATAAACGCTTTTTTTACCTGGAGCGCCTTGTCGTACGCCTTCTCGGCAAACTGCTCCTGCTCTGAGGTGTGCACGATATTCTCGCGGGCTTTTTCAAGCTGAAGCGCATAGTTTTCGGCAATGTCATCGCGATTGGCATTAATTGCTGACTTCACCTTGCTGATCAGCTCTTTTTCGAGCTTCTCATACTTCTCGCGCTCCTTGCGCAGCATCACCAGATTCGCCTTAACCGTAGCAATATTTTCGTTCATCTTGGGAACCTGATCATTCAGTTCCCTGATGTTCTGCTCCAGAATTAATTTGGGATCTTCAATGCTGCTGACAAATCCGCCAAACATTGACTTCATAGCTCTGACAAAACGTTTCCACATAGCGTTGTTGTTTAAATGTTATGCTTACCCTGCAAGGTATGTTACGCAAATTCTATTTTAGAGACGGAACTTCACCATAATCGAATGCCCTTAGCCCCTTACTGTCGATCATGTGAGTGATCATTGGTTTGGTTTCAGGCTTTTTTGCACCTGTATCAAAAGCATCCTTCAAAAGTGATTCTGCCTGCTCAAACTGTTTTTCGTTGTTCGTATAAAGCGTGGCGATTGTTTCACCTTTTTTTACCGGTTCGCCAACTTTCCTGTGCAGCGTGATTCCAGCCTGATGATCCACGGCTTGTGATTTCTCCTTTCTGCCGGCACCGAGTTCAAGCGAGGCCATGCCTACAAGGTACGCGTTTATTCCGGTTATATAGCCGTCACCGCCGATTTTGAATTCCCTGCTGTATTTAGTTTGGGGATAAGAATCGGGATCATCAATCACGGAAACATCGCCATCCTGCTCAATTACAATTTCCCGAAGTTTATCCAGTGCTTCGCCGTTTTCAATCATTTCAAGCGAAATTTCGATTCCTTCGTTCAGGCTGGATGCTTTTCCGCCCATCTGAATCATCGCGCCGGACAGCAGCAACGTTACCTCGCGCACGTCGGCGGGCCATTTTCCGCGCAGACAGTCGATACTTTCCTTCACTTCCAGCCAGTTACCAATTTCGTTACCCAGCGGCTGATCCATACTCGTAAGAAACGCCGTTACTTCCTTTTTAAAAGACCACCCGATTGAGCAGAGCGTTTGAGCGAGGATTTTGGCTTCATCCACATCCTTAATAAACGCGCCGCTTCCGTGCTTTACATCCAGTACCAATCCGTCGATGCCTTCCGCAAGCTTTTTGCTCATGATGCTTCCCGCAATCAGCGGAATACATTCTACGGTGGCAGTTACGTCACGCAGCGCATAAAGTCGCTTATCCGCCGGAGCGATATCTTCTGTCTGGCCGGCAAAAACGAGATTATGGCGCTTCAGAATATCCTTATAGCGATCAAGATCTACGTTCACATCAAATCCGGGAATGGATTCAAGTTTATCCAGCGTGCCGCCGGTGTGGCCGAGACCGCGTCCGGAGATCATTGGAACGGGAACACCCGCTGCCGCAACGATCGGCGCCAGAATCAGTGAAAGTTTATCGCCTACTCCGCCGGTGGAATGTTTATCAATATTTTTGATGCTCTTGTCTTCCCAGAGATCGGCCGTATCAATTACGATGCCGGAATGGAGCATCGCATGCGTGAGGGCGCTGGTCTCCTCTTCGTTCAATCCCTTATGAAAGCAGGCCATCAGAAATGCGCTCATCTGATAGTCGGGAAGTTCATCTTTAGTGTATTTGTCGATCAGGTATTTAATTTCATCAGTTGACAGAGAAAGCCCGTCCCTTTTTTTACGAATTAAACTGACTTCGTTGAAGTAATTTTTGCTCATTGTCGAATACTTAAGTTCTTTTTCTATTTACAGATATTGTTGATTACAGTCTTATCCCGAAACAATTTAGTGAAACGCCGTATTTTCAATTCTAACCAATTTAACCGACGTGTTCAACCTTTTTGTACGATCTTGCGTTAAGATAACAAACTACCTCATTTGAATCGGGTATAATTGGTTCATCTTCATTATTTTAGTTAATTGATGACAAATTAAAGCAACGAA
>PXAI01000318.1 GCA_003567135.1 Balneolia bacterium
ACTGTTTCAGAACGGGGCGCGGCGCGGCCTGCGTGATAAAGTTGAACTGTCCTGCTTTCAGGCGTTCTCCCCCGTCAATGGTTACGCATTCACCGGTAATGTAGGCTGACAGATCAGAAACAAGAAAAACGGCCAGATTGGCGAGTTCTTCGTGTTCGCCATAGCGTCCCGCAGGAATCAGCTTTTTGTACTGCTCTTCCATTTTGGGATCGGGCATCAGGCGGGTCCAGGCGCCTTCGGTTGGGAACGGCCCCGGCGCAATCGCGTTCGCACGGATTCCGTATTCCGCCCACTCGTAGGCAAGCGTGTTGGTCATGGCGTAAACGCCCGCTTTCGCGCACGCCGAAGGCAGCACAAACGATGAGCCGGTTTCGGTGTAGGTCGTTACAATATTGAGAATATTTCCTTCGCGCTTCTTTTCAATCAGCAGATTTCCAAAGTGCTGCGTGCAGTTAAACGTGCCGTTCAGAACAATGTCCACAACCGATTTGAACGCGTTTGGGGATAAATCCTCCGAAGCGGACAGAAAATTTCCGGCGGCGTTGTTTACAAGCACATTCAGCTCGCCGAAGTTTTTGTCGATTTCGCGGATCATCTCGCCGACGGCGTCGTAATCGCGTACATCAACCGGCCAGATTTTCACTTCGGCTCCGGTTTCAGCGATTTCCGCGGCGGCTTTCTCAAGTTTGGATTCCGTTCTTCCGCAGATGGCTACTTTCGCGCCCTTAGAACCAAACATTTTCGCCATGGCAAGTCCCAGGCCGCTTCCGCCGCCCGTTACCAGAATGGTCTTTCCCGCAAGGGTATCATTTGTATACACGTTTACTGCTCCTCGTAAATTCGTTCAATTTGCATTTTATACTTCTCGTGGATCACCCGGCGCTTCGTTTTCATCGTCGGGGTAAGTTCGCCGGATTCGATACTGAACAGATCATCCAGTAGCGCAAACCGCTTTATCTGCTCCCATTTCGGCAGCTTTTCGTTCAGCGTATCCACCTCTTTCTGGATGATCACTCTAACCTTTTCTTCGAAGTCATCATCATTCGGAGAGACGTTTACGCCATCCTGCTTGAACTTATCGGTGATGGCATCCATATTCGGGACAATCAGCGCGGAGCAGAATTTTTGTTTTGCTCCTAATACAACGGACTGCTCAATAAACCGGCTTTTCAGCATGGTGTTTTCCACATGCTGCGGCGCTACGTATTTTCCGGTTGAGAGTTTGAAGATGTCTTTTTTCCGGTCGGTGATGTACAGGAATCCTTCGGTGTCAAATTCGCCGACATCTCCGGTGTGGAACCACCCATCCTCCGAAAGAACTTCCCGTGTTGCTTCTGGATTTTTGAAGTAGCCCTTCATTACGTTCGGGCCCTTGCAGAGAATTTCGCCATCCTCCGCAATTTTCACCTCCACGCCGTCGATCACTTTTCCGACAGACCCGGCTTTTGTAGCGCCTTCGGTCGTGACGCAAATCACCGGGGAAGTTTCGGTAAGTCCGTATCCCTGATGACACATGAAGCCGAGCGCGGTGTAAAAGTTCATCAGATTGGTAGCCAGCGCGGCTCCTCCGCTGATCATCCCCAGCAGATTTCCGCCCATTCCTTCCCTGACTTTTGAGTACACCAGCTTGTCCGCGATTTTATGCTTAAACGCGGCAAATCCCGAAGGTGGATTACTCATATCATAATTATCCGCGATATCCATCGCCCAGAGCCCGATTTTCTGCTTCAGTCCGGATTCCTTGCGCATTTTTTCCAGCAGGCCCGTGTGAATTTTCTCAAGGAGTCGCGGCACGGTGGCAAAAAAGATCGGCTTCACGTAGTTCAGATCATCCTTAATCTGCTCCACTTCCTCGATGTACCAAACCGAATATCCAATATTGTAGTAGAGGTAATTCAGCATCCGCTCAAAAATATGCGACAGCGGCAGATAGGATAAAAGCTTGCCACCCCGGTTTTTATCGATATCGAACGGGATCCGGCTGATTGAATTCATTACGTTTGAAGTGATGTTACCGTGAGTAAGCATCACCCCTTTTGGCAAACCGGTCGTGCCGGAGGTGTAGATAAATGAAGCCAGATCATCCTCAGAAACTTTGCCCTGCAGTTCACTGAATAGCTCCGGGTTCTTTTCATCCAGTGCTTTTCCTTTTTCGAGCAGATCATCAAACGAAAGCGCTTTGCTTTCATTGGTGGATATGATGGAAATCCGGTGCTCAAGATTTTCGACGGAATCGGCGAACGGCCTGAAGGAGTCATAGAGCTTATCGGTTGAGTAGATATAAATCCGTGCTTCTGAATCTTCCAGAATGTATTTGATCTGATCACCCGGTTGCGTGGTGTAAATCGGTACGTTTACGGCGCCCAGCGAAAGAATCGCCTGATCAGAAATAAACCACTCTGTGCTGTTTTCAGAATGAAGGGCAATCCGATCCCCTTTTTTGATTCCGAGATCGTGCAATGCCAGAGCAAACCATCTTACTTTATTAAAAAACTCTTCCGGGGATGTCTCAATCCATTTTCCACCTCTTTTTACTGCCGAGAATACACCCGATTTGTTAACTTTTTTCCCCTCTTCAACGATCTGAAATAACGTTTTACCTTTTTGCATATCAGGATTAAATTGTGGTTCAGCTTTTAAGGAAGACCGGCCGGTTTAACCATTTTTGTCGAATCAGTTACCCTGAAATGATATCTTACCTGCCTTGGTTTAAATATCATTCATTTGATTAACCTTTCAAAATTTTTCATATGATTACAGACGACGGAATAGAAGAAAAAGTAAACCTTCTGAAAGAACGAAAAGAGTTCACGATTTCAGAGGCTTTGGGGATTGAGCTTACGGTTTTGAAAAAACGATTCATCTCCGCCACGATGCCGGTCGATAACCGCACAAAACAGCCTTTTGGGTTACTGCACGGCGGAGCTTCCGTCGTTTTGGGAGAAACGCTCTGCTCAGTTGGCGCCTGGCTGAATGTTGACGAAGGCTCAGCAGCCGTCGGACTGGAAATCAATGCGAACCATATTCGTGCCGTACGGGATGGAATTGTGACCGGAACAGCCGAGCCGATACATATCGGCAAAAGCATACAGGTGTGGGTATTTGAGATCAGAAATGAATCAGACAAACTGGTTTGTTCGGGACGCTGTACGCTTTCGGTCATCAAGGCGAGATAATCCGAATTAATCACGAAGCATTAAAATATCCGGGATAAGTAGCGGTTTTACACGACAAAAGTAGCAAAAGTTTGTCGGCTCAGCCCGACACATAAAGAAATCGATAAAAAACTATTCAAGAGAAAACACTTCTCAAGGCTCATAAAGCCTGTTTTATTTGATGTGGCACGGTGTTTGTAGACATCCTAAGAAATGGGGGATCTGAAATATCAGTCCTGCATCCTTCAAATAAAATTCCCCGGTACACCGGCACAGGTATTGTGGGATGAACCGCCGGGACAAACGGCATAATCTAAATTAAAACAGGTATCAATATGAGAAACCGTATTACAGTAATACTCTTCGCAGCTCTTTTCCTCTTCTGTGGATCAAAAGTTGCCCATTCACAGGATTTCGGAATCACATTTGGAGCTGGCTACGGCTCTGAAATTGAGAGCATCGGAATCCAGGCCGGTGCGTTGTACAGCTTTACAGAAAGCATCCGTGCAGCCGTAGATTTCGTCTATTTTCTGCCAAAAGATAACGGCGGGGTGGATTTAACGTGGACTGAGATTAACGCCAATGCTCATTATCTGATCGTTAACGACGAATCCATGAAATTTTACGGGCTGGCAGGTTTAAACTACGCGATGCTTACCGCCGAATTTATGGGTTTCTCAAGTTCTGCCTCTGAGGTTGGTTTAAATATTGGTGCCGGCTTTGAGTATATGCTTGGCCCAACAATGTCGATCTACGCAGAAACCAAATATGTTCTGGGTGATGCAGATCAGTTTGGGGGATTTGGCGGTATCCGGTTCTACTTCTAACCGGTTAGTTTTATCGAACAAGAGGAAAACGGAACTCCTGACGGGGTTCCGTTTTAAATTTATACAAGGCACCTCATAAGCTTTCGCCGCGCAACCGGAAAAAGCGTTTCACGAAACGGCAGATCCAGCGAAGTGTGAAAGGAAAACGTGGCCGGATTGGGCAGATCCTGATATTCACGAATGAGATCGAGTTTTACGCTGCCCGGAACAATTTCGGCTTTACTTTTATCCACGGAGCGAATCAGTTTGGTTTTTATCGCCCTGAACTTTTCATCCTTGCCTGTGTAAACCGACATCTCGTATCTGAACAAATGCAGCTGCATGGAAATATTATCCGGAATGAACACATATCCTTCAGAAACATATTCAGGATGAATCCCGACCTCCTCCACTTCCATATTCTGATCCACAAACTCGTAAATGGTGATTCCCTCCTCAATCGCCTCACGGATTTTTGGAAGCGCCCAAACGATCAGATCCTCAACGACAGATAGATCCGCCATTTCAGAAAGTAGCGGCTCATACTGAATCTCTTTTTTATCGATATCAATCCGGCGGATTTTTTTTGGCATTTGATTCCGCATTGACTGAAGCTGTGTAATAAGCGCCTGAAGATTTCGCTGAAGCTCTACAAGCTGTCCGAGATAAGGATAGATTCTGTTTTGCCGGAATTCGTTTTTGACCGAGTGCAGGCTGCCAAGAATCTGATACTGTTTTTTCTCGGTGTCTTCCGATGTTCTTGTGA
>PXAI01000127.1 GCA_003567135.1 Balneolia bacterium
ATTGATTGGTTGAGTTAATGTAATGACTTGTAACTTGATAGTTTAACCGACTATCTGAAGTTTGCCGGGTGGAACATCCCGGCCACTTCTTCAATAACAGGGTTTAGTGTGAGGTTAAATTCTGAAAAGCCATTGTGCCGCCGGTGCAATGGCTTTCCTTTTGAAATTATTTTTTGAAATCCATCTGTATCCTCACGACAAAACATACCACAGATTCGTGAAAAACGTTGGAATGCGGTAACTTATATTTCTCGGCGAATCCAAACAGCGCTGAAATTACTTCATGAACGTATTTATTTTAAAATAGGTTAGATTGAGTGGTTGCTTAACGTAGCCAGCTTAACAGAAACGGGCTTTGCCGAAAACGGTTTCGGACAGTCCACTAATAAATCGGATTACTTCTTTTGGTTTACGTAACAAGAAAGGTTCACTTTAATGCTGCACACCGGCTTCATAACCCGGAAAAATCCGCAGAATGGAACGAGGAGACGTACGGTAAGTGTAATTACCCAAACTGGCACGGACATAACTACGTGCTGGAAGTTACTGTATGCGGTGAGCCCGATCCCGAGACTGGATACGTTATTGATCTCGGAACACTAAAATCTATTCTGAAAGATAAGATCACCGAAAAGTGTGATCACCGTAATCTGAATAAGGACGTTCACTTTCTCCGGGGCATCATCCCATCCACAGAAAATCTGGTAAAAGCATTTTTCGACCAGATTAAAGCTGAGGTAGAGGAAAATGCTTCTGAAGGCTCCAGGCTTTACAGCGTGCGGCTTTTCGAAACGGAGAGAAACTACGCGGAATACCGTCCTTAATACAAAATCATTACATACACTATGATTACTTCAAATCTCAAGCGAATTTACGATCCCACTTTTGTGGTCACCAAAGACTATAAAAACTCTCTGCCAGATCTTCAAAACGGACCCGCTTCTTTAATCGAAGGTGCAAACGTACCGATCCAGCAGGTGGGAATCTCCAATTTTAAACTTCCCCTCCGGTTTCCAACCCGGGACGGTAAAGAACTGACGCTCGAAACGTCCGTTGACGGATACGTGAGTCTTGATGCAGGGAAAAAAGGCATCAACATGAGCCGGATTATGCGTTCGTTCTACAAATTTAAGGATGAACTCTTCCACGCCGACACGCTGGAATACGTGCTTCAGATGTACAAGAAGGATCTGGATGCCAAAGACAGCTACCTTCGTCTGAACTTCAACTATCCGGTTATTCAGAAAAGCCTGCGCTCAGGACTCGAAGGATATCAGTATTACAACGCTTCCTGGGAAGCGAGCATGGATGAAAACGGCAAAGTACGTCACTTCATGCATCTTGAGTTTGTTTACAGCAGCGCGTGCCCGTGTTCATATGAACTGGCCGAGCACGCCCGTGAAACCCGCGAGGTTGCCGCCATTCCGCACAGCCAGCGCAGCGAAGCTTACATCACTGTTGAGCTGAACAATCCGCTATGGATTGAGGATATGGTTGACATTTGCCGCGACGCTCTGAAAACCGAAACGCAGGTGATGGTGAAAAGGGAAGATGAGCAGGCCTTTGCCGAGCTCAACGGTGCCTACCAGAAATTTGTGGAAGATGCCGCGCGCCTGATGTTCGACAAACTTGATCCGAATCCGGATGTGCGTGACTTTGTGGTACGATGCGTGCACATGGAAAGCCTGCACAGCCACGACGCAGTGAGCAGAATCTGCAAGGGAATTCCCTGCGGCCTGCGCTAAGAAAAATTTACCCCATAAAAAAACCTGCCGGAGTTCATGTAACCCGGCAGGTTTTTTTTGGTCAAATTTTCTGGCTGATGTGTTCAGCCATTCTCAGAATCAGGCAAACGCGTCTTTCACGAGTTTTTCCTGTTCAGCGGTATGGAGCTTCATTGTACCGGCAGCAGGCGAAGCCGAAGAATCGCGCCCGACGTACTGAATTGACTGCTTTTTGCCCAGAACGTTCTCAAAGCGCTGACGCACGAATGTCCATGCGCCCATATTTCGAGGTTCTTCTTGGCACCATACGAATTCCTTCACGTTGCCATAATCCTCAAGCAGTTCACGGATGTTGATATCCGGGAACGGATAGATTTGCTCGAGACGCACCAGCGCCACATCCTTAATCTCATTTTCACGGCGGTGCGTATAAAGATCGTAGTAAACCTTGCCACTGCAGAAAATCACTTTACGTACTTCTTTTGTTGAGGTGATTTCCTCATCAGGCAGCAGATAATGGAAATGGCCCGTGGCAAGCTCCTCGGAATTTGAAACCGCAAGCGGATGGCGAAGGAGGCTTTTCGGTGTAAATACCACGGTCGGACGCTTGATATCGCTCAGCGCCTGACGGCGGATAAGATGGAAGAACTGGGCAGGTGTGGTACAGTTGACAACGCGCATATTATCTTCGGCACAAAGCTGCAGGAAACGCTCCATTCTTCCGGATGAATGCTCAGGTCCCTGGCCTTCGTAGCCGTGCGGAAGGAAAAGCATCACGCTGGATTTTTGTCCCCATTTAACTTCGCTTGACGCGATGAACTGATCGATAATAATCTGCGCGCCGTTAACGAAATCGCCAAACTGCGCTTCCCAGATTACCAGAGATTCCGGATCAGCTGAACTGTAGCCGAATTCGAAGCCAAGGGCGGCAAATTCGCTGAGGAAGCTGTTGTAAACGCGGAATCGTGCCTGATCATCCGAAATATTGTTCAGCGGCGTGTAGCGCTGGCTGGTTTCGGTTCCGTGAAGCACAGAATGGCGATGCGAGAAGGTTCCCCGCTCTGAATCCTGGCCCGCAAGACGGATATACACGTTTTCGTTGAGCAGGGTGGCAAATGCGAGAGACTCGGCATATCCCCATTCAATTTTCTTCAGATTTTTTTCTACAATTTCACTGCGCTTAGCCAGAATTCTCAGCAGCTTCGGATTCGCGTCAAAATCAGACGGAACCTTATTCAGCCGCACGGCAAGCTCTTTGAAATCCTCAATATCGATATCGGTTTTTACCGGATTTTCCCAGTCCTTCTGCCGGGCATCAATCCGCGCGATATCCTTATCCTTGATCTGGTAAGACGGCAGCGATTTGGCTTCATCAAAAGCGTTTTCGAGGATTTCATCAAACTCCTTAAAGAGTTCATCCACTTCATCCTTGGAGAAATCTCCCACGCGAAGCAGTTTTTCCGTGTAAAGTTGCAGGGTATTTTTGTGGCCCTTGATTTCACGGTAAAGTCCGGGCTGCGTGAATGCCGGCTCATCGCCTTCGTTGTGGCCGTGTTTCCGGTAGCAAACCAGGTCAATGATTACATCCTTGCCAAATTTCTGACGATACTCAACCGCAAGGCGCATCGCGTGGACGCACGCCTCAGGATCATCGCCGTTCACGTGGAAAATCGGCGCCAGAATCATTTTGGAGAGATCAGACGCGTACTGCGTGGAGCGGCCGTCTTTCGGAAGCGTGGTGAAACCAATCTGGTTGTTGATAATCAGGTGGATGGTTCCGCCGGTTTTATAGCCATCAAGCAGCGACATGTTCAGCGTTTCAGCAACCACGCCCTGGCCCGCAAAAGCCGCATCGCCGTGAATCAGAAACGGAACCACTTTACGGCCTCTGATTTCCGGATCGTACTGATCCTGACGCGCACGAACGGCGCCTTCAACAACTGGATTAACCGCCTCAAGATGCGACGGGTTTGGCATTAGCTTCAGCTTCACTTCGTGGCCGTTGGTGGCCGTGTAGGTTCCTCTTGTGCCAAGGTGATATTTTACATCGCCCGATCCCTGTGAAGTTTCAGGATCAATATTTCCTTCAAACTCGGAGAAAACCTGCTTGTAGGATTTGCCCATGATGTTCACCAAAACGTTCAGGCGTCCCCTGTGTGCCATCCCAAAATAGACTTCATCCACTTCGTGCTCGGCAAGTTTTTCAATCATCTGATGGATCGTCGGGATGGTAGCCTCGGCGCCTTCCAGAGAGAAACGTTTGTGCCCGATATACTTTTTGTGGAGGAATTCCTCAAAAGCTGAAGCCTGATTGAGTTTGTTCAGGATCGCCTTTTTGTCGTCTTTGGTGAGATTCGGATTGTTCAGCGAACCTTCCATCGTATCGGACAGCCAGTTCCGCTCGCTCAGATTCAGAATGTGCATGAATTCTGATCCGATCGTTCCGCAGTACGTATCTCGCAGAAGCTCAACGATATCGCGCAGCGGCGCTTTTTCGTGGCCGCCGAGTCCGCCGCAGTAAAATTCACGGTCGAGATCCCACATGGTAAGTCCGTGGTACTCGTAATCCAGCTCAGGGTGATGTCCCGGGCCGTGCTTCAGCGGATTGATATTCGCCAGAACGTGTCCGTGCGTTCTGTACATGTTGATCAGGTGCATCACCGAAATCGCCTTTTTGGTGATTGCGAGCGATCCGCCCTGGCCGTCCATGAAGCCGGTGTAATTGTCGGTTCCGTACGGTATGGGATCGTACGGGATATCGAGATCAGCAAATATGCTGTGATAAAAATCTTCGTCGCCGATCAGCAGCTTGTGCACTTTCGACAGGAATCTTCCCGATTCTGCGCCCTGAATAATCCGGTGGTCGTATGTGCTTGTGATGGTCATTACCTTGCTGATTCCCAGATGGTTCAGCAGATCCGGCGACATGGACTGAAATTCTGCGGGATAATCCATAGCGCCGGTAGCGACGATGGTTCCCTGGTTTTTCATCAGGCGGGGCAGGGAGGATACGGTTCCGATTGTACCGGGATTGGTGATGCTGATCGTGGTATTTTCGAAATCGCTGACTTCCAGTTTTCCGTTGCGCGCACGATCGATAAGATCATGATAGGCGATAAGGAACTCGTAAAAGTTCATCTCATCCACTTTCTTGATATTCGGAACCACAAGATTCCGGCTGCCGTCGCGTGCCGGGAGGTCAACCGCAATTCCAAGGTTGATGTGATCGGGAACTGCGCGGAAAGGCTGGCCGTCTTTTTCGTAATAGTATGAGTTCAGTGCCGGCGTTTCCTTCAGTGCGCGGATCACTGCCCAGCCAATAAAATTCGTGAACGTAGCTTTAGGATCACCGCGCTGGATGAGGTGGCGGTTAATCACGTTCCGATCCTCAAAAAGCATTTTAACCGGTACAACCCTGAGTGAAGTCGCCGTTGGGATGCTGAGGCTGATATCCATATTCTCGGAAATCTTCGCAGCGACGCCTTTGACTTTCTCAAGCGTTACGCCCTTCGGCTGATCAGGCTTTTTTGGCTCTTCTTTTTTTGCATCAGCCTTTGGCTTGGCGGGAGCTTCCTCAGCTTTCTTTTCTGCCGGTGCTTCGGTTTTATCCTCAGCCGGAACTCCGTTTGTTTTTGATTCCGGTTTTTTCGCCGCTTCCTCAAGCGTTACACCGTCCATCTCTGAAAAATACTGGCTCCAGTAAGCCGGAACGGAATCGGGGTTTTCCTTGAATTGTTTGTAGAGTTCCTCTACAAGTGCTGCGTTTGGCCCAAAGAGTGCTTCGAGTGACTTCAAGACGTGGGGATGAGTTGGTTAATAATTACAGGATGACCGAAAAGTCGGCCGGTTAAACAAAAAGATCATTAAATAATGAAGCGTGCCATGTCGCGAAACAAGGCCGCCGTGAATCAATACATAACACCAAAAATAATTAAATAAAGCCATAAAAACGACGAAAAAACCATAGATATCGCAATCTGTCAATAGCGCCGTTTATTTGCCTCAGATTGTGAAATACGGGATGCTGTTTTGATATGAAATCTGAACATATTACTGCCGCTCTACGTTCTTATGGTGTGATGGGATGTGATTTTATGATATTGAAAACGGACACCGGAAAATGGAATCTATGCCCTGATAATTTGTGATCAATCACAATCCTGTCGGGGTTTTTAGAATAAACACAATTCTCTGAGAAACCGATGACTTTAAATTAAGCTTAAAATTAATCATCTTTGAAATCCTTACCCTATATTAGAAGTTTAGAAAAATTTATTGCAAGACTATAAAAACAAGTATTTATGACTGAAACGAAACCCTTGTCGGGTGCAGAAGAAATTCACTGGGATCTGTCAGATTTATATAATTCGCCTGATGATCCGGCTGTGAAAGAGGATATCTCAAAAATTAAATCACTGTCTGATGAGTTTGCTGAAAAATACCGCGGAAAATTTGAGTCGTTTGAACCGGCTGATTTGAAAGAAGCCCTGGCGGCCTATGAAGTTATTTACGAGCTGTTGTCAAAGATCGGCTCGTATGCCTACCTGAACTGGACGACAAACACCGAAGATCCCGCGCTTGGGAAAATGGTGCAGGAAACGAATGAGTTAAGCTCTGAAATTAGTCAGAAGCTCATCTTTTTTGATCTTGAGTGGCTCGCGCTTCCCGAAGAAGAGGCTCAAAAGTTTTTTGATGCCGAATTACTGAGCAACTACCGTCATTATCTGGTTTCATCCCGAAAGTACAAGCCGTATATGCTCACGGAACCGCAGGAGCAGGTGATGTCGGCCAAATCGGTTACCGGCGCCCGCGCGTGGGTTCGCTATTTCGATGAAACCCTCGGAGCCGCCCGGTTTGATCTGGATGATGAATCGCTGACCGAACAGGAAGTTCTGAGTAAACTCCATGAAGCCGACCGCGCACTTCGCGAACGCGCCGCGATTTCGCTTACCGACGGGCTCAAAAAAATGAGCCGCACGCTCACATTTATTTTCAACACGCTTCTGGCGGATAAGTCCACAAACGACAGGCTTCGCGGATATGATAATTGGGTCAGCTCCCGAAACCTTTCCAACGAGATTTCTGATGAAGCCGTTGAGAGCCTGGTTACTTCGGTAACGAACCGCTACGATCTGGCGCAGCGCTATTACAAGCTGAAAAAAAGCCTGCTTGGAGTTGATGAACTCCGCGATTACGATCGCTACGCCCCGATTCTCGAAAACGAAGCCCGCATCAGCTGGGATGAAGCGCGCGACACGGTTTTAAAAGCCTACGAAGGATTTCACCCCGAGATGGGAGCGGTAACCCGCAAATTTTTTGATCACAACTGGATCGATGCCGCGATTCGCCCCGGGAAAAGGGGAGGCGCGTATTCGGCGTCTACGGTGCCGTCGGTGCATCCGTACGTGTTTATGAATTACGACGGCCGGATTCGCGATGTGCAAACACTTGCGCACGAACTGGGTCACGGCGTGCATCAATATTTATCGCGTGAACAGGGCATTTTGCAGGCCAACACGCCGCTGACGACCGCAGAAACCGCGTCGGTTTTTGGCGAAATGCTCGTATTCCGTGATCTGCTCGATCAGCTCGATGACGAACGCGAAAAACTGGCGCTGCTTATCGGCAAAATTGATGATACGATGGCAACCGTTTTTCGCCAGATCAGCATGAACCGCTTTGAGGATGCCATCCACAAAGCCCGTAGAAATGAAGGCGAGCTCAGCAAGGATCGTTTCAACGAGCTCTGGATGGAAACCCAGAAAGAATTTTACGGCGATTCCGTCGTGCTCAGCGATCATTATCAGCACTGGTGGTCGTACATTCCGCATTTCCTGCACACGCCGGGCTATGTATATGCCTACGCGTTTGGCGAGCTGCTCGTTCTTGCTCTCTACGAATCGTACAAAGCTGCGCCGGAAGGATTTGCCGATCGCTATCTTAATCTGCTCAGAGCCGGCGGATCAGACGCTCCCGAAGCGCTGATCGGCAAAATGGGCATTGATATCACCTCGGCAGATTTCTGGAATCAGGGAATTGGCGTGGTGGAGCAGATGATCAACGAAGCTGAGGAACTTGCCGCAAGCCTGGCTGCAAATACTGAAACAGAATGAGTAAACTATCAAAAGCTGCAACGCCCGTATTTAGTGACGGGGGCGATCCGCTGGGCGCCAGAAAAGAGGAAAAAGCGCTCCGGCATTTTAAAGATGTGATGGCACATCTGCTGGTCATGCTGCGGATTTCCGCCCGTGCCGAAACGGCCTGCATGCTCTGGGTAAACCGTTCGCGCGGACAGTTTGTGATGGAAACCAACGATACTGTCTACAATGAAGTCGTTTTTCAGGATCGGGTAGCTTTTGACGATCATTTTCTGGCACAGTGGAAGGATCTTAAGGAGTCGATTATTCTGCGCGTAGGCGATGAAATTCAGATGGAATCACTGCATCATCATGTGGATACCGTTCCGGCAAATGAGATCATGCTGCTGCCGTTTGTGAATAACGGCGAAACGGTTGCGATCACATTTGTGGAGATGTCTGAACAGGCTTCGGGGGATTCCGATTTTGATCTTGAACAGGCCGCAGGTTCGTATCTTGGCGCGCTTGCAAACATCCTCCGAACCTATCTTGAGCTCAGCGATCTTCTGCAGGATGAAAAACAGTGGGAACCTTACGATCAGCTACTGCTTGAATACAGCGACCGGAAAAGCGCCATCGATATTTTGGTGAAAATGGTGAAGGACGCGCGTAGAGAAGTCCCCACCGGAGGAGCGTGCCTGCTTGCGCGTGGCCACGACGGGTGGCAGGTGGTGATTCAGTCGCCCGGCTCGGATAAACCTTACCCGATTGGGGTGATGATGACCGAGCAGTCGCAGGCTTTTACGGCATTGAAGGCGGGTGAGCCACAGTTTTGTCTGCATTTTAATTCCAATCCGAAGCGGGTTGCAAGCCGGGAGCCTCAGTTCAGCGGCGCATCACTTGCCGTTCCGGTGATGGTACAGGATAGGAGACAGGCGCTTCTGCTCGTTTGGGATACCAACCCGATGGCGTTCCGGGAAACGGTGAAACATAAAATCATCAACCTTGGAAAAGTTGTTTCGCTGGTATTGAACAGCTCGCGATATGGAATTACCGTTGACACCACGTTGCTTTCGGGTGAAAACGGCGCCTTTATGATTGAGGTGGCCGAACGCTGTATCGAGAACGCGCTTAAAATGGCCAAACTCGGCGAATCACAGTACGAAATGCACGTGGGGTTTGTCACCATCGCGAATTATCAGGATCTGCGCGCGCGGGTCAGGCTCGAGACGCTGCGAGAACTTCAGCAGTATTTTGTAAAAGCGATCAATCCGGCGACGCTCGGCTATACGGGGTTTGTTTCAGGCTATGCCGAAAGTGTGTACGTCGTAATTCTGGAAGGCCGCGATGAGGGGATTTTTTCAGGCTGGATGGATGATGCGAAAGACAAACTTCAGGCTGAAATCAACACGATCCTGAGGGAAAATCAGCCTTCGGATATTGATCTGACGGCTGGCTTTGCGAAAGTTTCGGAGCATCACACCGATTCCTACGGAGTGATTCAGGAAGCCAAGAAGAAAATGAACGAAAATGTGCGAAAAACCGGAAGCAGCTGATCGACGGCTGCAAAAGAAACCGAATAACCAATTAATTTGATTTGACTTGATATGGGTAATGTTTATGTAATCGTTTTGGACGGCGTTGGCACCGGGCATCAGGAAGATGCCGATAAGTATGGAGATCGCGGCAGCAACACGCTGGGCCACGTTATAGCGCGAACCGGAGTAAAACTTCCGAATCTGGAAAAATCGGGTTTGGGAAACATCATCCCCCTTGATACGGTTCTGCCGGTGCAGAACCCGCTGGCTGCATGGGGCAAAATGCGCGAATTATCCCCCGGAAAAGATTCCACAACCGGACACTGGGAACTGGCCGGAATTGAGGTTGATCAGGCGTTCCCAACCTATCCCAAAGGATTTCCGGAGCCGATCCTGAAAGCGTACTGCAAAATGACGGGCGTGGACGGCGTGCTGGCAAATCGTCCGTATTCAGGAACTGACGTCATTCGCGATTTTGGCGAAGAGCACATGGTAACTGGCAAGCCGATTATTTACACCTCGGCCGACAGCGTTTTTCAGATTGCGTGCCATGAGGATATCGTTCCGGTTGAAAAGCTCTACGAGTGGTGTGAAATTGCCCGACATGAAATTATGATCAACGAACATGCGGTAGGCCGCGTGATTGCGAGACCGTTTACCGGAAAACCGGGAGCGTTTGAGCGTCTGTCCGATCAGCGTCAGGATTATTCGCTGGTGGCACCCCGACCAAATATGATGTCGCTATTGTCGGATGCCGGAATAAAAACCTACTCCATCGGAAAAATCATTGATCTTTTTGCGGACAAGGCGCTTTTTACACAGTACCGCAAAACCATAAATAACGCCGAGGGAATTTCCCAGTTTCTGAGCATCATGAGTGCGGTTGAAAACAGCTTTGTTTTCGTAAATCTAATTGATACAGATCAGCTTTACGGCCACAGAAATAATCCGGAAGGATTCGCCGAATCACTTGCCGAGTTCGACCGCGCGCTGCCCGCTATCCTGGGCAAACTAAAAAAAGAAGATGTGCTGATTGTAACAGCCGATCACGGAAATGATCCCACCACACCCAGCACAGATCACGCCCGCGAATTCGTACCCGTTCTCGTCTGGCCGGCCACTGCCGCCGAATCAGAAAACCTCGGCATCAGAAACACCTTCCGCGATCTCGCCAGCTCGGTATTACACAAATTTGGTGTGGCGAACGAGGTTAAAGGAAAATCGTTTTTGCAAAATCGCGCAGCGATTTAATTAAAAATTCAAAATGTAAAATTCAAAATGGCCGGTTCGCGGATGTTTAGGTGGTTATGTAATCTACTTGAGCTGAATTGGCAATCTGGGTGGCGAGTGAAAAACTCAACAACTTGTGCGTCTGCCGACGTACTCAAAACTCAACACTAAAGCGTAGCGACCAGCGCAGCGCTCCCCAATTCACAATTCAAGAATTCACCATTCAAAATTCAAATTGGCCTCTCTTCACCGAAACTTGCTAAATCGGGTAACAAAACGGTATATTAGCCGTTTAAATATTAGCTTAGCTAAACATCCATTTTTTGATCTAAATTTACCAGTACGTGGCTAAAAAAAAGCGTAAAGACCCTAAAAATCCATCACCAAGCGGAATATCAACCCGGGAATCACAATCGTTAGACCGTTACCTTCAGGAGATTGGTAAGGTCAGCCTCATCACCCCGGAAGAGGAAGTGCAGCTTGCCCGCAGAATTCAGGCCGGTGATCAGCTTGCTCTTGAAAAACTTACCCAGGCCAACCTCAGGTTTGTGGTTTCCGTGGCAAAACAATATCAGAATCAGGGATTATCCCTCGGTGATTTGATCAACGAAGGAAACCTCGGTTTGATTAAAGCCGCCAAGCGTTTTGATGAAACGCGCGGATTTAAATTTATCTCCTATGCCGTTTGGTGGATTCGCCAGTCCATTCTTCAGGCTCTTGCAGAACAGAGCCGAATTGTGAGGTTGCCGCTCAACAGAGTTGGCGCGCTCAACAAAATCGGTAAAGAACTTTCCAAGCTTGAGCAGGAATACGAAAGGCTTCCATCAGCCGCAGAACTTTCTGAGAGTCTTGAAATGTCGGTATCAGAAGTTGCTGATACGCTTAAAATTTCAGGGCGTCACCTTTCGGTAGATGCGCCGTTTGCACAGGGCGAAGACAACCGTTTGCTTGATGTAATTGAAAACGAAGAAACGCCGAATCCGGACACCGAGCTCATGAGTGAGTCGCTCAAAGTTGAAATTGAGCGGGCACTATCCAAACTGAGCAAGCGTGAAGCGGAAGTTATACGCCTTTATTTTGGTATCGGTCGCGAGCACTCGCTTACTCTTGAGGAAATCGGCGAGCGGTTTGACCTGACCCGTGAACGCGTTCGTCAGATCAAGGAAAAAGCTCTTCGTAAACTTCGCCATCACAACCGCAGCATGGCGCTACGTGCTTATCTGGGATAATCCCGTTAAGTTAAATCTTTCAAAAAGCCGTAAAACACAGTTTTACGGCTTTTTTTACGAACGTTTGTACCCATCAATAGCGTTGTTAAAAACGAATTCCCGAATCATAATCAGGTTGAAGTTGACCGCCTAAAACGCTACTATATTGGTAGCAGAATATATTTAACCGGCCGCCGGATATTAAATGAATGAACGATGCGTTATCTAATCAGACGCATAATTTAACTGACCGGGAACATAATAGAATAAAAGCAGTATAAGCAGATATACGAAGGAATAAACAATCGGTGATGACTATGAAACTCTACAAATATATCCCCATCTTGATATCAGCCTTTCTGTTTTCATCCTGCTACACGCAGCTTGAAACAGTAAGCCCGCCTGAGAGACCGGTTTCTGACAGAAGCTTTACATCCCAGGGTCAGTATGGCGAAACGTACGATGACTATTACGATGAAGGCTATGATAACTACTACGATCAGGGTTATTCTGATGGCTGGTACGATGCCGAAGTCGCTTTCCGGGATTACAACAGAAAACGCAGCAGTCTGAGAATTCATGTTGGTAGCTACTGGGGGCGTCCGTTTTACGGATTCGGCTACAGCTACGGATATTTTTATGATCCATACTGGCATTTTGCCCAGCTTTATGATCCTTACTTCTACGCCTATTATGGCTACTATGCCTACCCGCCACACCTGAGATGGCGCCGTCACGGGCATTTTTACTCACCGTTCTGGGGACCGACATATATTGTGAACTACAATAATTTTTATATCAACCAGACTCAGCCATCCTACGCACAGGTTCGCGGTCCGCGCAGTTCCGGTGTGCATAGAAGTTCCATAGCCGGTGCTAATACGCGAGGAACGATGCAGGATGGAAGAGACAGGGTCCGTAGCCGCGGTGACAATACAGCGGTAAGATCGCGTGGAACTACCGAAAGAACCAGAGCTCAGTCGAGCCCGCAGCGCACGGAAAGAACCCGTACTACGAGAGGAACGGGTGAAGCAACCCGCGGACGTTCACCGGCACCTCAGCGCGCACAACCATCACGTACACGCGGCGGCAACCAGGGAACAGCGGACCGGAACCGTGGCAACCGTTCATCCGGTACACAATCGAGGCCACAGCGCAGCAGAGGAAGCAGTGACTCCGGAAACAGAAGAGACCGCAACAGAAATGATCAGCAGTTAGCGCCGGTTCCTGCTCCGTCACCTTCGCCAAATGTTAACCGTGGCAGAAGTAACGACAGAATTGATACCAACAGACCGCAGCGCAGCACGACTCCTGCACCACGTGTAAACACGCGTAACAATTTACCGGCGGTAAATAACAACCAGCCGACGCGTCCCGCACCACGTGTTAATACCCGCACAAGAACAAATTCTCCTGCGACACGTCAGGCTCCGCAGCGTAACACGCAGTCTGCACGTCCGGCGCCACAACGCAGTAACGCTCCGGCTGCACGGCCTGCTCCACAGCGCAATAATACGCCTGCGGCCAGGAGTTCAAACAACAGGTCATCATCCGATTCCAACCGGAATCAGCGAAACAGAGATCGCAACTAAGACCTCACCCCAAAAGTATTACTCAGATTAAAGCCGGTGCACATACACATTTGTGTGCCGGTTTTTTTAACCCTCAATTTTTATTGATATGAGAAAAATTACGTTCACAGGACTTTCCTTACTTCTTGTAATGATGTGTCTGCCGGCAGATTCCTTTTCCCAAAACCGCTTCGATGCGCTCCGCTTTTCAACGCAGGTTCCTGCAGCCGACGCATCATCCATCGGATTTGGCGGCGCCACGCACTCGGTTTTTCTGGATTACGGCTCGGCACTTTCTAATCCGGCCGTTCTGTCGCTGGCTCCGAATTCTTCATTCAGCGTTGGCCTCGGCCTGCGGGATGTGGGAGAAGATGCGATCTATCTGAATCAGAGAAGATCCTACGACGACTCGCAAACTTCATTTACAAACGCGGGTTTTGTGTATCGTTTTCCCACCGTTCAGGGAAGCCTGGTGATCGGCGCCGGTTATAATCAGACTGCTGATTTCAACCGCGCATACCGTATCAGTGGATTTAACAGCACATCCAGCATTACGGACTTTTTCCTGACCAACGATTTTTACTTTGATACCGCCTTCGATGCCTTCGCCGTTGATATCGACGATGACGGTGCCTACTCCGTGCTTCGCAACTTTACAGATGAGCCGTTTGTGGGTATTGATCAGACTGCAAACGTGGTCGAGCGCGGACACATGGGTGAGTTCTCATTCTCTGCAGCCACCGAGTTTGTGGAAGGATTACACATGGGCGTTACGCTCGGTATTCCGTTTGGAACGTACTCGTACCGCCGCGACTTCCTGGAGACAGATTCCCAGAATCTGCATACCGGCGAACCCGGATCGCTTACGCTTGATGTAAACAACATCTTTAACCGCGATACCATCGATGCCGATATCAGCGGATTCAGCGCGCGTGCCGGCGTTCTCTACACCGCAATCCCGAATATCAGCCTGGGATTAAGCTATCAGATGCCTACGCGCTACACGATTGATGAAAGCTATTCAGTACTGATTGAAACCACGTTCGACGACGGGGATTTCTTTGATGCCGAGCTTCGCGGTGATAACTCCTACAAAGTTCGTACAGCATCACGCCTGTCGTTCGGAGCATCGACTCGCGATCTGCCCGTAGACTTATCAGCGGCCATAGAGCGTGTCGGATACAGCAGCCTTGAGTTCCGCGAACTCGGTAACCTTGCGATGGAAGTCGCCGAAAACGACCGCATCCGCGACGATTTTAAAGATGTATACAACCTGAGCTTCGGTGCCCAGCTGAATATTTCTGATGTCGTACAGCCAAGACTTGGATACGCTTACCTTCCATCCGCAAGCCGTTCCCGCGACCTTGACCGCCAGTACCTCAGCGCAGGACTGCGACTTGGCGTAAGCCAGGATGTTTCCGTTGATATCGCCCTGCAATACGGTTTCTGGGATGATGAGCAGGTTCTCTACGAATACCCCGATTATCCATCCGGCCAAAGCTTCAATCAAAGCAGAGTCTCCACATCCGTCGACCGCTTCCACGCAGCCGTAGGTTTCAGCCTGAGATTCTGATAAAGAAATCTTTCAAAAAAGGCGGTTTTGCTACAAAAGCAGAACCGCCTTTTTTATTTTCAGATTTTTCTAACGAATAAACCCTTGATAATCGCACCACCAATTTTGATCTGTTAATTTCCCTGTAATATCAATTACATAAAAGTAGGTACAGGGCACGCCCTGTACCTAAAACTCTCACCTAAATGATCTGTAATTTTGGCTATTACGCAAATCCCCCAAATCTTCCCAAAAAATCAAGCCCATCAAGCAATCCCCAAATCAAGGTCATTTGAGTGGGTTCACCGATAGCACCGCCGTTTTTACCGTTCTCACAACGTTCGACGCAGTACTTCCCATCATCATATACTCCAGCCCTGTACGCCCGATGGTAGCAATTACAATCAGATTAAACGGGTTTTCCTGGGTATACTTGAGAATGGCCTCGTGTGCCGAGCGGTTTGATGTAACCACTTTGGTAGTCACTTTTCCGGGAATATCGCTGAAAAACTGATTTGCCAGCTCAGTCAGGCTTTCACGACGCACGTTTAGGGTGGCTTCGGCTTTTTCAACGCTGTCGAAATCATCGAAGATTACGGCGTGGAAAAGCTCAATATCAGCTCCGGATGCTTCCGCGAATTCTTTCGCATGGGCGAACGCGGCGCGTGAGTTTTCGGAAAAATCGGTCGTTACCAGAATTTTTTTGAGGGGTGTTAGCGTGTCGTCATTTTCTATGACCAGCACCGGTTTGTGAACGAGACGAAGCACTTTTTCGGCAACGGATCCCAGAAGAATCCTGCTGAAGCCGGTTCGTCCGTGCGTGCTCATCACAACCATATCGTAGTGCTCCGATTCCTCAGCGAGTGCGTGTGCCGGGTTACCTATCCCCACAATGCCTTCTCTGGCAACGGAAATGTCGAGGTGATCTGCTGAAATTTCATTCAGTCTTTTTTCGATCACTTTTTCGATATCAACAAGGGTATCCTTGGTATTCAGGCCGGTTCCCATGTAGTGGAATCCGTCGAGGTCGGTAAGCGGGATGTAGGCATGGAACGGCGTTACGCTTCCGTTGAAAAGTTTGGCAACCTGGTTGGCTGCAATCAGCGCACGACTACTGAGTTTCGAGAAGTCAACCGGAACAATGATGCGAATATTTTGAAAAGTCATGTTTTGTTCCTCACGTTTTTAATGATCTTAAGTAAGAATATAAAGTCCGAATCAATCTGATAAAACTTGATTTGTTACTTACAATTTGATGAAAAATCGGTAGATGTGCAATAAAATCTCATATCAAAATTAGAATTATTTTGGTATTAGCAGAGGTTGTTAAAAATAGTATATTCTATCATTGAAGCACGGAAATCAGCTATGAGAAATCAGTATTAATTTTATTTTTCAGAATGTCTTCAAAAAAAATAAACATCTGGAAACCGTTTTCCCTGAAAGATCAGCAGGAGCGCACTATGAAAATCGAGAATGTGCTCTCCCTGCATTTTAAGCGGAACATGAACGAAATCTGGATCGCGCAGGAAAAGATTAAATCGACTGAGGAAACCGCTGAACAAGAGCAGTCATCCCAGATTATTGAGAGCACGCCGGGCACCGATGATCAGATGCCGGTGCAGGCTGAGGAGGGCGTGACCATTCCGGTTCCGGCTGAGCAAGAGGAAAAAGACTCGCGAAAGTGGGCAAGATGGGGACTGAAAAGCGATGACTGCAGCCTCCGGATTGTGCCCGTTTTTCCGACGCTGCCGCTTCTGGTAAGGCCTGAGTATCCGTTTAAGCTAGTTCCGGGCGCAACGGTTCGCTTTTATACGCGCGTACCGGTTTGGCTTCAGGTTCAGGATACGCTGGATAATAACCTCAGCATTACAGAAATCCCGACGATGGAGTTATCCAGAACGTGGTTCGGCCCTTTTACGGAAGGAGAGCTTTGCTACTGGCTTCAAACGAACGCAAGAAGGGCATTGAGGGATGATTTGTTCCAGGATAATCTCTGTGTATGCACCATCAATATTTCGAACAACAGCGATGAAGAGCTTCATCTCGAAAAGCTCTGTATGCGCGTTGACCGGATGAGTATCTATCAGAAAGGGAATCAGCTCTGGGCCAATGAGATGGATATCATCCACAAGGGTGGTAAGGATTTCAGCGAAATAATGGTTACCGAAAAACTGCCTGACCAGGCTAAAGATGCTGTTCTTGTCAGTCCGGCGCGAAATCCTCAGAGAAAAGGAATTGCAGAACGCACGTTCAAAATGATTCACGATCTGCCGGGGCTGTCATCCAGATTCTGATTAATTTTTAACCTATGGAAAACTACTTACCAATTATTTTTGATACCCTTCAGGCGCATCTGCCGGTCGTGCTGAAAGTACTGCTTATTCTGGCCGTCGGGTTTCCGGTGCTGTTTTTCGTGCGAAAGTGGATCAGGGTATTTATTTCCGAGCATTACACGCCGCATTACGGACTACTGGTCAGTAAAATCGTGTACTATATCGGCGTGGCGATCGTCGTTATTTCTATGCTGCATGAACTTGGTTTCAGCCTTGGTCCGCTGCTTGGTGCGGCAGGAATTATTGGCGTTGCGATCGGTTTTGCGTCGCAAACGAGCGTTTCAAATATCATCAGCGGATTTTTTCTGATTGCTGAGAAGCCTTTTGAGGTAAATGATATTATCAGCATAAACGGAAATGTTGGCGTTGTGCTTTCGATTGATACGCTCTCGGTAAAACTGCGGTTATTTGATAACCGCTATCTTCGCGTTCCAAATGAAATGATGCTGAAAAATGAGGTCATCAACGTTACAAGATTTCCGATCAGAAGGGTGGAGTTTAAGGTTTCAGTGGCATATAAGGAAGATCTGGCCAGAGTAAGAGATATTCTTATTGATGTGGCGAATAAAAACCCGATCGCTCTTCAGGAGCCTGCTCCGCTGTTGATTTTTGACGGGTTCGGAAGCTCTTCCATCGACTTCCAGTTTAATGTGTGGGCGGTTAGAGCCGAGTTCCTGCAGCTTCGAAACTCGCTTTATTTCGACATTAAAAAGCGTTTTGATGATGAAGGAATCGAAATCCCGTTCCCGCACCTCTCACTTTACAAGGGCGCGGCTACAGAACCAATTCCATTTCGTATGGTATCTGAGGATAATCCGATTCCTGAAACCGGAAAACCTGAACGTGAATAAAACGTATTTATGAAAAAAGAATTCGTCATCTACGCCGTCAATATCTGGATTGACAACAGGAAAGCCGATGAATGGAAAAAGTGGATGATAGATGTCCACATTCCAGACGTGCTTGAAACCGGATTGTTCGAGAATTGCTCGCTATCGGAAATTCTGGAGCCTTTGAAAAAAGGGAAGAAAGGCTACAACATCCGGTACAGATTATCGGGGGAGGATAAGCTAAAAAGATATCAGGATCAGTACGCCGATGATCTGCAGCGGGCGCACAGCACGCGATATCAGGGACATTATGAGGCGGAACGCCGGGTTTATACGGGGACGGAACTGACGATTGATTGAGGGGGTTATGCGTTTGTCGGTCATCCCGTTACGTTATGCCGTAGAGACGAAAAATTTTGCGTCTCTACGGCAAACGGCATGACGCGTTTTCCCATCATCTTTCGTAAGACATGAGGTTTTGCTCAATCCGGGATCGGTTGGGTTCCTGCCAATGGGGTAATTTGAGGGTTGTGCCGAGGTTATCATTTGATTCATCCACCAAAAACCCGGGCCCTTCGGTTGCTACCTCGAAAATCACGTTTCCGGGAATTTTGAAATAGATCGACTTAAAGTATTTCCGGTCTTTTACTTCAGTTACGTTCAAACCGAACTCTTCTTGCAGCCTCGACTGTATTTTTAAAGAATCTTCAATTGAGGTCACCCTGTGCGCGACGTGATGCACGGTTCCGATTCCATTAACGCCTCGCGGTAAACCGGTTCCGTCGTGTACCAAAATGGTATTTCCGGCTCCGCCTGATCCGGCTTCCATTTTGGTATAAACGCCCTCAGTGCTGATTTTTTGATACCCGAAAGCCTTCAGAAACGGGAGTGTCTCAGAGAGGTCTTCCACAGCAAAGGTAACGTGATGCACACCCGTTAACGCGGTTTCCCCGTTCAGTTGACCGGAAACCCAAAC
>PXAI01000086.1 GCA_003567135.1 Balneolia bacterium
ACTCCGCGCCGACTCCGGACTTTGCGCAACGATAAGCGCGCCCGAATCCTTCAAAGCCTGGATTCCCTCCGCGCCGTCATTACCGGTACCGGATAAAATCACCCCTGCTTTTTTTCCCTCTTCGTATCCGGCAAGCGATTTAAACAGGACATCAACACTTGGTTTTGGGCCTTTTTCTGCGGATGGTTTGGCAAGCCGGATTTTCCCGTTTTTAATGGAAATATCCCTGTCAGGCGGTGTGATGTACACAGTTCCGGCAGCAAAACCGACGTTGTGGGCTGCTTCGGTTACGTTCAGATGCGTTTTACGGCTGAGCAGCGGAACCAGCATGCTTTTGTGGGATGCGCTCAGGTGCTGCGCAACAACAATGGCT
The DNA here is from genome assembly GCA_003567135.1 of Balneolia bacterium. Classification (GTDB taxonomy): domain Bacteria; phylum Bacteroidota; class Rhodothermia; order Balneolales; family Cyclonatronaceae; genus PXAI01. The sequence continues at coordinate 374 of PXAI01000086.1, forward strand.
ACATGATCAAACTCTGTGGGGAAGTGGGATAAAAAATCCTGGAGTGCTTCAAGCCCGCCAGCAGAAGCACCTGCTGCAATAATGCAGAGGCCATCGGCGTGATTTTTGGCAATTGAAGGCGTTTTCCGTTTCGTCATGTGGTATCTGCTTCCCTCGGGCAGAATATCGGATAGAATGCAAAGCAATTATTTATGTTAAGAATTTTTTAACTTTTAAAAAACCCCTGTGAAATAAAATACTTAGCAGGAGGATTTCACCTGAAATATTTGTCCTGACGAATGAAAAAGCAGTTTATAATTTTACCACCGTACAACCCGGCCCGCCCTGATCCCAAGGGGCAAAATCGAACGAACGCACTTCTTTGCGCTTTTTGAGTTCTTCATGCACAATTTTTTTGAGGATGCCGTTGCCTTTACCGTGAATAATTTCAAGCTGTTGCAGTCCGGCACTGGCTGCGCGATCCATAAAGTGCGTTAACTCCCGGACGGCTTCTTCGCCACGGAATCCGCGAATATCCAGCCTCGGCGATGCTTTCGACGCCGGTAACGTATCGCTGTAGGATGATTTGGTGAGCGTGAAAGCTGGCTTTTTCTTCTCCTCCGGCTTCTGTTCGGTTTTCGTCAGGTTTTTGTATTTGGTCTTCAGGCGCATTCCGTTTACTTCCACAATCGCCTGCTTGCCATTCACTTCGATCAGTTCTCCGGTTGTGTCTGAATCCGTCAGGGTTACGGCGTCGCCCGGTTTTGGCGGATCGGTATCGGTTGGCTTGTTTCGTTTCGCGCGCGTTTTTCGGAGTTTTTTATCCACACTTGTGCGCTCTTGCGAAACCGATTCCCGCGCTTCTTTAATCGACTCTTTAGAGGCCTGTGATTCCACAATTTTCTGCACAGCTTCCTCAATGCGCGCATTCGCATTTTCCATAATCTCTCGCGCCTGATTCAGCGCTTTTTCCCGGATCTTGTCCTTCTCGGAGTTGATCGTTTTCAGGCGCTGCTCGTAATCCCGCCGGAGTTTTTCGGTATCCGACTGCATTTTCTGGTAATCCCGCCGGAGCCGCTCTGCCTCCTGCTGTTTTTGCTCCATTTCCACAATCAGGGATTCCAGCCTGTTTTTGGATGAGCCGACCAGTTCCCGCGCGCGTTCCAGCAGCGAATCCTGTACGCCAATCCGCTGGCCGATTTCAAATGCGTAGCTGCTTCCCGGAACGCCTTTTTGAAAGAGGTACGTCGGGGATAAGTTTTTCTGATCAAACGCCATCGAACCGTTTTCAAAACCGGGATGTTCGTGCGCGAAAACTTTCAGGTTGCCGTGGTGCGTGGTTGCGATAATCATACATCCACGCTGCGACATCTCCTCCAGAAACGACTGATACAGCGAAACGCCCTCCTCAGGATCGGTTCCGGTTCCGGCTTCATCAACCAGAATCAGGCTCTCTTTTTCGGCGGATTTCGCCGTTTCCCGCATCCACGTAAGCCGCGATGAAAACGTACTCAAATCCTGATCAATCGACTGCTCGTCTCCCATATCCAGAAACATTCCGTCGAAAACGGGAAGCGAACTTTTGGGATCAGCCGGAATTGCAAAGCCAGACTGCATCAAAAGCTGACAAATGCCGGTCGTTTTAAGCGCAACCGATTTTCCGCCCGCGTTGGGTCCCGTAATAATGAGCCCGCGCCCGGTTTCGCCCAGTTCAAGATTCAGGGGGATGATTTCTTCCGGCTCCTTCAGGCGCTTGTTTTTGAGGATCAGATTCGGGTTCCGCGCGTTAAAAAGCCGGATCGCGCCATCTTTGCTGATGTCGGGAATGGAGCCATCCACCGAAAGCGAAAAAGAAGCCTTTGCCATAACCAGATCGAAGCGCCCGATTACCGCCGCGTTGCTGAGAATATACTCGTGCTGCGCGCCGATTTTCGCGGTGAGCATCGTTAAAAGCCGCTCGATTTCCCGGCTCTCTTTGGTTTCCAGTTCCCGGATATCGTTGTTGATTTGCAGCGTTTCGGCCGGCTCCATATACACCGTTTGTCCCGTCGCCGAAACATCCTGCACAAATCCGTTGATTTTCCGCTTATGCTCCGCCTTAACCGGCAGCACCATGCGCCCGTTTCGGATCGTCGCCTCCTGCTCGGCCATGTAGCCGTCTTTCATCGACCGGCGGATAATCTTTTCGATCGTGGAGCGCAGCTCGTTTTTCCGGGATGCGATACTTCTGCGAATCTGGCTCAGTTCCGCGCTCGCATTATCCTTCACAGCCGCATGATCGCTTATGATCTTTCCGATTTCATCTTCCAGCTCTTTTTGCGGCACAATTTGTCCGGCAAACCCGGCCAGTGCTGACCATGTTTCGTTGTGCTTGTTCAGAAAACTTCGCAGCAGCCGGCACGTGGCACAAAACTGCCGGATGTTCAGCATGCTCTGCGTATCAATAATGCTGTTTACAATCCGCGAACGTTTCGCCGCTTCACGGATATCGTGCACATGATCGAACGGAAGATTCTCGTCGCTCGTAAGCAGGTTCATCATTTCCGAAGTGAGCGTAAGATCATGCTCAATCAGTGAAACGTTGCTGATGGGCTTCAGCGCCTCAACCTCCTCAAGCCCCATTTCAGACCGCGCCCGCTTCCCCGTCTCCTCAAGAACAGCGATGTAGCCAAGTTTTTCAGTAATATTTTGCGGATAAACCTTCATGTTCGGAAAATCTGGAAGAAATTAATGTGGGATAAAGATAATAGTATTCCGTGGATGATTTATCCCGGATTGTTCAATGTGTAAAGCACGCCCTGTCGTAGAGACGCGATGCATCGCGTCTCTACGACAGGGCGTGCCGGGCGTAATGCCGGGAAATCACTCAATATTGGAGCGCAGCGCCACCACAAACATGAACAAGCGCCTGATCCAGATGGTTTCGCCAGTTGCCCCAGGAGTGGCCTTCGTTGACCGTAATAACAGACGTATTTTCATTAACGGATTTGATCGCTTCCGCGAGTTTGGCCGCATTTTCCTGATCGTCGAAAAACGTACCGTAGCTGATAAAGATGTTGCGTTTAGTCGCCTGACTTGAAACTGATTGCCACATTTTGACCAATTCGGGCATCAGCCACACGGCCGGCGACTGGATAATCAGATGTGGAAACAGTTCAGGATGATGGTATCCCGCATTAGCGGCAAAAACGCCTCCGGCTGATGTGCCCAGAAGAATGCGGTGGGTTTCGGATGATCCGGAGTTTTCCTCCACTACGCGGATCAGATCTCCCGTAAAAAAGTTGAGATACGGATCGTGATTCAGGAAATACTGCAGTCTCCGGTTGTCGGACGTTTCCGGATAGCGGGGATCAACCAGCACGAGTTTTATGGGATGAATGTACCCGGCTTCAGCGAGATTATCAGCGGTGTGCGTGAGCGCGCCGATTTCAGGATGGCCGTATTCCTGGCCATCGGTGGCGTACAGAATGCAGCGGATTTCTGCATCATCAAAACCCGGCGTTTTGTGGATGGTGTAATTTACGCCGTGATTCAAATCTGAGCTGAAAATCAGAATGGGCTCGCTCGTTTCGCCGGGCTGATTCGGCTCTTTCGTAAATTCTGATTCCTCCCATTCAGGCATTTTCAGCACGGAGTTTTTAATCTCGCCGCCGCCCCGCTGCGTATACGGATTGGCAGGATCACGCTTCCACTCCGAATCATTCAGCACAATTTGGTAATCAACGCGCGCATCCTCCGGAAAAGAGGTTCGGTAGTACCATTTATCCGTGCCACGAATTTGCCGGCCCTTCGCCGAAAAAGCCTGTCCCCACCGGTTAAAATCGCCTCTCCACTCGACGGACTCCGCATCCCCCTTATACAAAAAAAGCACCTCTTCACCTTCGGCCCACGGCACGGAATCCATTGTGAGCAGCATTCGTGTAATTTTGATGGTACCCGGAACACCCTCGGCTCCCATATCGAGATGTTCATCGAATGTGGAAATAAACGCAGGCGGGATGTCGTCCTGCCCGGATGGCGTGCACGCAAATGCGAGCAGGGTGAGGATGGGGAGGATTTTTTTCAAGGAATGGGGTTTGGGTCGCATACGCGTAGAGACGCAAGATTTTGCGTCTCTACGCGTATGCGACCGTCGTTATTTGACGAGCAACATTTTGCGCGTAAGAACCGTGTTTCCCGCGTTGAGGCGGTAGAGATAAACGCCGCTCGAGAGATTCGATGCGTCGAAGCTTACCGTGTGTGATCCGGCGCTTTGGGTGGTGTTTACAAGGGTGGCTATGCGCTGACCCTGAATGTTGTACACCTCGAGGCGTACTTCAGCGGCTTCGGGCAATTGATAGCGGATTTGGGTTAC
>PXAI01000299.1 GCA_003567135.1 Balneolia bacterium
CAAATTCAGCTTTTTTAAGCTCATCGATATCCTGATAGCTTCCCCACACGCGTTCACACTCGCCGTCTCTAAAATCGGCCTGCCCTATCGCGCGAACCCATTTTTTGCGTCCTTTTGCGGTAACAACTTCAAGCTCCAGATCAAATGGTTTTCCTTTTGAAATGGCTTCTTCCACAGCTTTAGTAATTGCAGGCCTGCTTTCCTTCGAGTAAAAACGTAATCCGTCATCAAGGCGAGGCTCAAAACCGCTATCCACCTCCAGAATTTCCCGGGTCATATCCGACCAATAAGCTATAGGATTTTTTTCCCTTGGATCAAATTCCCAGCTGCCAATCCGGGCGAGTTTTGTGGTCTGATCAAGCAGGGTTCTCAGTTCTTTCTCTATGGTAACATCGCGCCCAATAGCGAAGGTGATGTTCTCTGTAGTAAAATTGCGGGTAGTCCATGAAAGCCAGATTGTTTTTCCCGATTTTGTTATATACCGGTTTTCAAAACTGGCTTTTCCGGTTCCGTCGTTGATTGCCTCAATCTCAAGCCGGGTTTTTTCGCGATCATCCGGATGTGTGAACTCGGTGATGTGCCTGGTAAGCAGTTCCTCTTCGGTATAACCCAGCATCTCGCTCATAGCGGGATTCACCTTCCTGAAATAGCCGTCGAAACCGGCCACACAGATGATATCCGGAGCAAAACTGAAAATGCGGTTTAGCTCTTCTTCAAGCGATTTCCGGTGAACCTCTTCAGCAAGCTGAGTAGCTGCATCAATCAGTAATGATTTAATTTCGGGGGATAAAACCCTGGACTTTTTCGACCCAAGCAGCAACGATCCCACTACTTTGTTGTTGAAGATCAGCGGAACGCCCAAAGCGAACGTAAGCCCCGCTTTTTTTGCCTGATCGCACCGTACAAATTTGGGATGATTTCCAAGATCGGTCCAGTAGGTAAAGGCTTTATCAGCCCAGCATACCCCGGGAAGCCCCTCGCCTTTTTTAAAAGAGAGGTTTGATGTCTCTGAGGGATAAAATTCGTTCAGTCCTTCACATAGAAAACCGGCCAGGTCGATCGTTTTTTTGTTCTGGCTGACCAGCCAGAGCTCGTTCATTTCAAAACCGGCGAGCGTTTTCAGATGGTTGAGGGCGCCTTTTACGGCATCGCGCATCCCTTCATTACTGCTGAACGCATTGCTGATGCTTGAAAGAAACGTTTGCTTCAGTTCACGGCGCTTCATCTCCGTAACATCGTTGCACACGATGGAAATACACTTCCGGTTATTCAGAACGATTTCATGACCGGTAACGTCGATATCCAGCAAGGTTCCGTCTTTTTTCCTGTGTTTGAAGGTTCCTGATCCGAGCAGAATACTCTGATGACCTGATCTCTTAAACAATTTACGCAGCTCGTCTTCATTCATACCGGCCTGCAGGTCGCTCAGCTTCATGGTTTTGAATTCGCCGGGGCTGTAGCCGTACGCCTCGCGGGCATTCCGGTTTACATCCAGGATCTCGAGGGTTTCGGGGTCAAAAATAATTTTTGGAACCGGGCTGAGGTTAAACAGCGTGCGGTAGTTTTTTTCGGATTCCTTCAGGCGTTCATAATGACTCTTTTTTTCGGTCACATCCACTGAAGTTACGAAGGCACCGATAATCGTTCCGTTTTTATCATATGCCGGCCTGCGGTGAATCGAGTAAATCAGTGTTTTCTCGTCCGGCCTTGGGATTTCGATGAGCGACTCTTCCTCTTTCCCCTGAAGCACGCGCTTGTAAGATGCGGAGACCTCGTTCAGTTTTTCTTTTGAAACATAGTCGAGTATATAATATCCGTGTTTGATGGTTTGCCCCCAGAACTCGCGGCTAAGCTGATCAAACTGACGGTTAAACGAAATAACGGTGAGGTTTTTATCCAGAAGCACGAACGACTCTTTCGTATTGTTCATCAGCAGCTGCATCTCATCCGCTGTTTTTTTCAGCATTTCCTCGGCACGTTTCCGCTTCGTAATATTGTTGATGGAGCCAATAAGCTGATAAAACCTTCCTTTATCGTCGAATACGGGCGTTACGGTAACTATTCCCGTTTTGGTTCCGGTCTTCAGATGAACGGTTTCCTCCCAGGTTACCGTCTCATGATTTTCGATGGCCTGCCTGTATTTCTCTGTAACAAACGGAACAGATTTTTTTGGGATGACATCACTGTACTTCTGCCCGACAACTTCATTATGTTGCAATCCCATATTGTCCAGAAACTGACGGTTTACCGAACTGAACCGGAAATCCCCTTTCCGATCCGCTTCCAGCGTGAACAAGGCATCGCTGATCGTTTCGTAGATTTTTTCGAGATTGTGTTTACTGCTTTTTTCCGCGGTAATGTCGAGAACGAGGGCATCCCAGCCGGTAAAATTCTGGCCGCCCTCAACGCGGTTTCCAGATCCCCGGTGCCAGCGGATGGTGCCATCGGGATGATGATATCTCCACTCACAGTTCCACGAAGAACCGGATTCAGCGGCATTTTTAATTGTATTTCTGAAGTTGCTGAGATCGTCCGGATTAAATCGTTTGAAAACGACCTCATTATTTTTCATCGCCTCATTGGGCTCAATCCCCCAAATAAGCTGTGAGCCCTGATTTACAAACAGAAAGCCGTCGGTTTCATCCGGGAAAAGTACATACCGGAAGAGTACACCGTGAATGTTATCCGCAACGTTTTTAAGCTGATTTTGTGCAAATTTTCGATCTGAGATATCTATCAGCAGTACCGTGGCGCAGACATCCCCGTTTTCCAGATCGAAAAGTGAGGAGGAGAATTCACACCAGAACCGTTCGCCGTTTTTTCGTACCCCGAGAAGCTCGCCGTCGGCTTTTCCGTTTTTCAGGCGTTCATTAAGTTTTTCATCGAGTCCCGGTGTTTCAGGATCGATTACGTGTTGCCGGCCGAGTTTACGAAACTCTTCTTTGGTGTACCCGAACATCTTGCAGGCAGCTTCATTGGCTTCCATAATGAAGCCATCCGGCCGTGTGATGAAAAAGGCAAACATCTTATTTTCGAAGAATGTGCCATACTTCCTTCTGACGGAAGCGAGGGTTTCCGCAGGCGTTGCCCCTCCCAAAGCGGCGTTTCCCGATAGATGAGTCTTTGCCATAGCGCTAACATGTTGAATACGGGTATCTTAGAATATACCCAAACATACCTGAACAGACACAAAAAATTATACTTGCTAAACTTAGCGGTGCTTGAACTGACAGATCAAATATAATTATTAAAAAAAATAATACTAATCTAAATCAGAATTAATTTTTTTTATGTCTGGATATAGATCGGAGTCGGGCTGATGCAGAGTATAAATATGAACATAGTTATCCAGCCGATTACTTTGCGGCCAGGCGTAAGTTCCTGTTCGAACATAACGGGAGGGTGTTCGATTTTAACGAAAAAGAGCACAAAAAAGGTAAAAAACAGCCACACGGAATAGCCTGATCCAAAATTGATGTTATCCGCCAGCAGAAAAACCGATGTAGTGATAATCAGGGAGACGGTCCATACGGCGAGTGTCCAGATGGGATGCCGGAAATAAGCTTTGCTGAATATCCAGAAGGATATTATCCCCCAAAGCAGCCATGAAAACCGGAGGCCTGCGGGAAACGTGTTTTCGAGCAGGGCGCTCAGCAGGGGGATAGCCGCGAATCCGCTCAGGGTTACCATCAACCCGAAAAAGAGGCGCGCCACAACGCGATGCTTTTTAAAGCCGATCAGCGAATAGAGGATGTGTCCGCCATCCAGCTGTCCGACCGGAAGCAGGTTCAGCGCGGTAAAGAACAGGCCGAGCCACCCCGCCAGCAGAAACGGATAGTGGTACATCTCCCACATCGGGGGCGCCTTGTCGAAAAAAGATGCCAGGAAAGAGTACAGGAGCGTCTCACCCATCATGATGATTTCCGCGCCTTCGGGAACAATCGGGTCATCGGGGAACTCACCGTGTTCCTGCACGTAATTAACCACTTCTTCGTGCTGTGCGAAATTGTTCAGATACTCCACATCCGGCAGCGTGCTGAATCCGATAATGAGGATAACCAGCGACACCACAAACCCCGCCAGCGGACCCGAAACACCAATATCAAACAGTTTGATGGTATCCCTGATCTGTTCTTTGATTTTAATGACCGCGCCCACGGTACCAATCGGGGAAATGAGGGGAAGCGGGATAAAATACGGCAAACTCGCCGAGACCCTGTGGTAAACAGCCGCGTAATAGTGGCCGAATTCATGCGTACCCAGAAAACCCAGCAGCAACGCGGCAAAAATGACGCCTTCCCAGATTACAATATCCAGAAAAGATTCGGCGGTAGCAGAGTGGCCCACAAAAAAAATAGCGCCCATCACAGCCACAGAAACAAACGTAAGCACGAAATAGAGCAGGTGCCTGAGAATAGTAATCTTGTCGGGACTGTTTTTCTGCGGAATATTTCTGGTCAGATCAACCTCGATCCAGGAATCGGGCTGCTGTTCAGGAAAGGAACTCAAAATAGGTCTTGAATATGATGTGTATCTGGAAAGATGTTGAAATTAAACACATTGCGTAACAAATAAAACAGATGGTTTCGTTTAGATTTTCCGCCGTCGGGGTGCCCCTGCGTGGGTACCCCGAAAGGAGCATTCAATTTTCCATTTCCGTCAATATCGGTGCGCCCATATGGGCGTTCCAACCAAAAAA
>PXAI01000022.1 GCA_003567135.1 Balneolia bacterium
AGAAATCCCTTAAACAGATCGGGCCATTTGAAAAAGCGGCTGAATTCCCAGCGGGCGACATGTTTTAGTGTCTGGAATGAATCACTCATGATTTTGCCTCCCTTCCGGTAAAGCTTTGTATAAAGATTTCATGCAGGTTGATGTCGGATGTCTTGAAATTTGTAATGGTGCCGGCGGATAAAAAATCGGTGAACAATGCGTTCAGATCAGGGGAATCAGGCAGATAGACTTCATAAGATAAGTTTTCCAGCTCCCGGATCTGTTTTATCTGATCAGATTTTTCCAGCAGGCTGATATCGGGAATACTGCTGTAGCTGATTATTATTTTCCGGTCGGAAACGGTTTTTTCACGAATCTCATCCATCGTTCCACTGATCATGGCTTCGCCGTTGTTGAGCACCAGAATGCGGTCGGAAATCCGTTCAACAAGTTGCATTTGGTGGGCGCTCAGAAGGATCGTCATGCCGTTGCTGCGAAGTTCACGAATGCAGTCGGTCAGAAATTCCTGATTGATCGGGTCAAACCCTGAAAAGGGCTCATCCAGAATAGCAAACCGGGGATTGTGCAGAATGGATGATATAAACTGAATTTTCTGCTGATTTCCTTTTGATAAAGCCGAAACCTTTTCATTTTTTCGATCGGTCAGGTCGAAACGCTCCAGCCACATTTCCGCTTTTTTGCTGATTTCCTTGCCGGAAAAACCTCTTATGGCCGAGAAATAGAGCAACGTTTTAAAAACCGGCACATCCTGGTATAATCCCCGTTCTTCCGGAAGGTATCCGATTGCAGTGCGGTTCAGGCTGCCGTTGGATCGTATTTCCGGCTCGTAGTGGATATCCCCCGAATCCGGCTGAATTATTCGGTTAATCATCCTCACGGAAGTTGTTTTTCCGGCACCGTTGGGCCCGAGAAGAGCAAAGATTTCGCCTTTTTCAACCTTAAACGAAAGGTTGTTAACAGCGGTAACTTTACTGAACCGCTTAGTTACATTTTTAAAGGAAATCATACATGATTAAAATGAGATGTTTTTAAGTTTGCAGGATTTCTGAACCGGCGGAATTAATGGAATTCTGTAACCCACTTTTGGAACGGTCAAAATGATTTTGCGTTCTGAATGCCGGTTCTCAAGCTTTTTTCGAAGTTCGAATATATGGGTATCGATTGTACGGGTGGTAACTTTTGATGTATGTCCCCACACCGTTTTCAGGAGCTCAAGACGAGGGGCAACCGAACCGTTTTTTTTGATCAGTGCTTTCAGTAGTTCAAATTCAAGCGGGGTTAGTGATATCTCACGATTGTTTTTGTAAACGGTACGTGCCGCCAGATTTATCTCGATATCGCCGAATCGTATAATGGTGGTAGTTATTTGATGAATACGGCGGATAAGCGCGTCGATCCGTGCGATTAGTTCCAGAACTCGTACCGGTTTTTCGATGTAGTCATCGGCACCCAGCCGGAATGCCCGAAGTTTGTCTGTTTCTTTACACGGATCGGAAAGTACAATGATGGCGGTTTCTGTGCAGATTGCGCGAATATCTTTAACTGCTGCAAAACCGCCCGGCTCGGGTTTATTTTGATTGATAATAACGACGTGTGGTGTAAGCCCGGATTCGGATTGTATAGGATTATCCTTGTATGTGCGGAAAAGAACATAATAGCCCTCAACCTGAAGGTTGTAGATAAGCTCTCCGGAATCGGCTGCCCGGAAATTGACGAAAGAAATGATCACTGGCATTGATTCTGATCTGCTCATGAGCCTGCGGTATGCATATGGGAAGTTGAAAGATATTTGTTGTCTGTTACACGTAATCAAACCATTTCGGTTGCAGCAGCCCAAAAAAAAGCCGGATCAGCATCCGGCCTTTATTAGATCATATGGATGGCGGTTGGGCAGTCGGGGTTTCCGGAACACGGCGGTTGCCAAAGTTCCATGAAACCGAGAACATTACTCTGCGTGAGCTGTAATCTGTTGTGGCAAGCTGAGAAAAGCTATCCGCGTTGAACCGGTATTCATTTTTCATAGTGTCGAATACATCGGAGGCGTGCACGCCAACCATCAGCTGGTTAGACATAAATCCCTTGCGAAGGGCGATATCCAGGCTTCCCTGCCCGCTTACTTTGCCATACTCCACATCCACAGGCGAGCTGTAGCGGCCGTTTATCATTGCCATGAGGCCGAAACCGAAGGTATAGCTTACGCTCGTGTTTGCATTCCAGGCAAAAGCGCCGGAATCCAGATTGGTTTCTGTGTTGGTTCCGTCAATCTCGGTAAGATACAGATTCACAGAACTGTTTAGGCGCAGGGCAGGCGTGAAAGAATATGAGCCTGTTAGTTCAGTTCCATAGTTGTTTCTGCTGTCCAGGTTCCGGTAAGAGTACTCGGTAACTCCATCTTCAGTAACTTCTACATTACGGCGGATGACATCCCGCGTATGCCTAAAATATGGCTGGATTGTAAGCATAGATCGCTGGGAGAAACGCGAGAAAGCAAACTCAAAACTGTGGGTGATTTCCGGCAACAGAGCCGGATTTCCGGTTCGCCGAAACAGAGGATCATCCTGTGGGATGTTGGTTACGAACGCTTCAATCTGTGGCCTGTTGATGCGCTTACTGTAACTCAGGCTCAGCTGCTTTGCCTGGCTTATACTGTATCCTGCGGAGAAACTCGGGAAAAAGTTGAAGTAGTCGTTGTCGAAAGAGACAGAACCACCGTGATCGTTACTGTTTAGCGAGGTAAATACCTGTTCCACGCGTGTACCGCCTTCAAGGCTGAATTTACCAAAATTGCTGTTCAGGATGGCATATGCCGAATAAATTTCCAAATCGTATTCCCATTCAGAACGGGCATTCTGCTGGGTGATATCATGCTGGTTAGACCGCCACTCCACTTCTGCACCGCTTTCAAGGTTTATCGCATCGGTGAGAGGGCGTTCGTAATCTGTTTTAATTCCGGCATTGAATACCACAGATTCAGCATCGTGGGAAATATCGCTAACTGTGTCATCAGAATACTGCTGGATTTGAAATGAATCGTAACCAAAATCAAAGAACTCAGCTTTTGCCTCAGTAGATACTTTGTGATTCCGTCCCCAATTATGCTTAAAGCCGAGAATGTTGTTAAAAAAGATCCCGCTTCGGTCATATTCTGACCGCATATCATAATCCGGCAAAAACCCGTTTCCGGTGTGACGTCCGGTGCTAAGGGTGAGCTGGTCGTTTCCAAAATAAACTGACTGATTGCTCAGGGAAAAAGTTGATCCACCGGTCGTTGTGTATTCAGCATCAATGGAAATCATTTGATTTTGCGATTCGAAGTTGCTGTTTGTTTCACGGTCGAGCAAAAAGGACTGAGAGCCAAACTGATTGCGTTCTTCAGACTGAATCATTTCAAAATCGCCCATTCCAAATGCATAGCTGCCAAAAATGCTCCATCTGTTTGTATGATACCCGATTGCAGCATTAGGACGAAGCATCCGCTGAGTTCCGCCATTTAATGCAAGTCGCCCGCTAATTCCGGCATCACGATCTTCCTTCATCACAATATTAATGATTCCCCCTATTCCTTCCGGATCATGACGGGCAGATGGGTTCGGAATGGTTTCAATGCGATCAATCATATCCGCAGGAATTCCTCTTAAAAAGGCTTCGAGTGCATCACCGCGCATAGGCGTAGGGCGCCCGTTGATATGGATTACAACATTCTGATTTCCACGATAGCTGATTGTTCCCATCACGTCAACCTCAATCGACGGTAGTTCTTCGAGCACCTCAATCGCAGATCCGCCCTGGGCAGAAACCAGATTTTCCGTGCGGTACACGGTACGATCCCGTTCAAAAGAAATGTCCATTCGCTCACCGGTTACGGTAAGCTCATCCATTTCATCGCCGGAACGTTGCAGCAAAATGGTATCGAAGCTGATTTGGGACTGGCCGGCAAACTCCGCGGTAGATTTGAACCGGGTTTGATAGCCGATGTAGGAAAATCGGATCAGAAGCGGCTGAGGCGGCAATCCTGATATAGAAAAGCGGCCGTTTTCATCAGCGATGGTTCCGGTAATCAGGGATGAGTCGGCCGGTGCAAGAACGGAAATACTCGCTCCGGTCAGCGGGGAATTGTCGCTGGCATCCAGAAGATGACCGGTTAATGAAACTTCCTGTTGCTGAGCTTCTGCAACAGGGTGCAAAGAAAAAATGAGAAGGAATGTGAAGAATCCCTTTATAAATAATGAAAAAGAAGTCGGTTTAGTTTTGATCATAATCAGACTGGATTGAGAGGGATATAAAAATTACACCTGGCCAGATCTGTCAGATCCGGACATCACGCTACAAACAAGCGCGGGCTGTTGGCTAAGATGGGGTTACGGCCGTCAGATGAGCGAGTTGACAGAAAACGGGTAAGTTTTTGTCAAAGTTTTGTAAGAGAATTTTCAGGAAAAACTGACCCCGATATTGTCGGAAAATATCTTAGCTTGTTTGATGAATACAACCAACAGGCACTATAACCAACCAATGTATGATATCACCCAAAGAAATGTTTATTAAGGAGTATGACTCCGAAGCGGAACTCACCCGGAAAATGCTGAGCAGTATTCCGGATGATAAATTCGACTGGAAACCTCACGAAAAGTCAATGACGCTAAAAGTGCTGTCAAATCATCTGGCCGAGCTGGGTTCGTGG